>NZ_BCSL01000015.1:0-79115 GCF_001570845.1 Dietzia papillomatosis NBRC 105045
CTCAATGATCTCGCGATACGTGGCTCCAGCAAGGTGCTGGACGGGGAAGTGGCGGTCCGCATGCCGACGGACAGAGTCCGCAGAAATGCTGGTATCTGGACGCGTGACCAGGCGGGCAATGTCGGCGAAGCTACGTCCTTGGGAGAGCAGTACATTCACCTTTTCGCGGACGTCTTCGTGCCTACAGACGGCGCAACGGGGCTCGATTACAGCTGGGTCGTTCATGTGGTTTCCTCACCGACGGCACAATCCACGCACTTGGCCGCACTTATACGCCCTTGATCAGCTACTCGTTCGATCAAGCGCTTGGACATCGCCTTTCCGATCGGGGCAGTGTGGCCCGTTGCAACCGCGGTCCGGATGCGGTGCTCGTTGGAGTCGTGGTCATCGGGGGCGATCTCGGAGTTTGTCGAACGCCCTGCGACTCGCTCAACGATCATCAGGTCCAACCCGGACCGATCTCGGTGAACATCGCCTCCAGGGCGTCGGTCTCGACCCGGATCATTCGGGGACCGAAGCGATAGCCCTTGACTTTGCCGTCAGCGATCCATCGCCGGAGCGTGTAGGTGGAGAGCCCGTAGAGCTCGGCTGCCTCTTCGAGAGGGATGGTTCGCTCTGCCAGCAAACGCTGGTGCGACCGCCTCTCGACGAGAGGGTCCTGATGCGGATCAGACATAGATGTAGCGCCCCTTCCAAGCTGTCCACCGTGTCCGTCACGGTGGTGGGCGAGTCCCGAGAGTTAATCCCGACCCGCGCTGCTTGGCAGGGGCGCTTGTAGCTATGTCTATTCGGTTGTGTCCCTATATTACCTGCTACGGAGCTTGCCTGTCCATAAGAAGGCGGCATTATGGCGCATTACTTCACATTCCGCAACTTTTACCGAAAAGTTCGCACCTACTCGTCGAACATCTCCGACATGCGAGCCGCGATCTCGGCGTCCCTGCCCTGGGCGGTGTGCTGGTAGTGGATCGCCATGTCCGGGGTTTCGTGACCGATCCTGTCCATGAGCTCGCGGATGGTCGCACCGGTACGGGCAGCCTGGACCGCCCCGTAGTGCCGGAGCTGATGAGGGGAGAGGTCGCCCCTCTCAACCTTCCGAGCTGCTCGGACGAGAACCTCGCGGTACTTGGTCGCTCGCACCTGCCGACCTTCCCGATTGAGGAACAACAGAGCGTCCTTCCCGCCCTCTCGCTTGCGCTCGGCAACGAGCTCGATCAGACGGGGGGCGATGTGTGGTGGGACGGTCACAGTCCTGATCCCGGCCTCGCTCTTGGGCTCTCCGATCACCGGCCCACCCTTGAGCCACGAGATGGTGCGAGAGACGCTCACGGTGACCACGAGCGGATCAGACGAGGTCTTCCTGATGTCGCTGACTCTAAGCTCGGTGGCCTCGCCTACCCGGAGGGCGCACCCGGCCATGAGCTCGGTCATGAATCGGTACCGGTCGGAGAGGTTATCGAGGAGGGCTTGGTACTCCTGGGACTCCAGAAGAGGCTTGCGCTTGGGCTTGGGTGCCCTACGGGCTTGTGGAACTTGGCAGGGAGAGACCTCGATGGTCCCCTCCTCGACCTCTCGCTTCATGACCGAGGCGAGCAAGCCGTACGCCTGCGAGTTCCGAGACCGGGTCTCGGGGTGGTCCTTGCGGATCTGGGTCACCCACGAGCTCACGTCCGACTTCGTGAGCTTGCCGACTGGGGTCGAGCCGAGATACGGGACGATCCTGTGCTCGGAGACGGACCTGTAGTTCCTCACCGTGCCGGGACGAACGTCTCGGTTCTCGATGTAGTCGGTCACCGCATCGGCCACGGTCCGTGTCGATGACTCCCGGCGCTTACTGCGCTCCTTCGGAGGGGTCCACTGGTCGAGGTCGATGAGTCGGCGCTCGGCAGCGAGCCAGCCCTCAGCGTCGACCTTCGCGCTGTAGGTGTGCGGAGCGTTGTGCCAAGCGAGATCCGGCCCGGTGTAGCGAGCGCGATACCGACCTGACGGGAGCTTGGAGATGGAGCCGAAGCTGCGGCGAGTCCCTCTGGGAGGCATCGGACTGAGTCCTCTGGTCGAAACGTGTCAGAAACGTGTCACTTGAGAGGGTACTCGTGTCAGATCGTGCTACCTAGTGCTCGCTTGTAGTCAGTTCGCCTTGTTGGGTCCCCAAGCGGAGTATGCCCTGGTAGAGGCCATTCCCAGGCTACTGACCAGCAAGGTTGGAAGAGCTGCTCGCTTCACTGCCTTGCGGACGGTGCGGAAGTCCTTGACGTCCCAGCCGTTCTCCGAGGCGTACTTGCGCAGCCGCGAATCCGGGTTGATGGCCACCGGGTTGCCGACCATGGTCAGCATGGGCATGTCGTTGAAGCTGTCCGAGTACGCGTAGCAGCGGGACAGGTCGAACCCCTCGGCCTCGGCGAGCTTGGCGATCGCGTGTGCCTTGCCGGGCCCGTGCAGGATGTCGCCCACCAGGCGGCCCGTGTAGACGCCGTCGTGCTCCTCGGCGACCGTCCCCAGCGCGCCCGACAGTCCCAGTCGCGTCGCGATCACGCGCGCCAGCATCACGGGCGTCGCGGTGACCAGCCAGACCTGCTGCCCGGCGTCGAGGTGCATCTGCACGAGCGAGCGGGTCCCGGGCCAGACCCGGTCGAGCATCGAGGTGTCCACGACCTCCTCGCTCAGCGCGGTCAGCTCGGCGACGGTGCGACCCTTGACGAAGCTCAGGGCCTTGTCGCGGCCGGCGGCGACGTCGTCGGCGTTCTCCTCGCCCGAGATCCGGAACTTGGCCTGCGACCACGCGAGCCCGGCGATGTCGCGCACGGTGAAGAAGCGGTGCTTGGCCAGCCCGCGGGCCAGCAGGATGATCGAGGCACCCTGGATGAGGGTGTTGTCGACGTCGAAGAACGCGGCGACACGCGGGTCCGCCACGAACGGCCCGGTGTCCGCGGTCTCCTCGACGGTGCCGGCGGCTGGCGGGGCGGTGGGAGCGACAGCGGCACCGTCGGCGCCGGCGAGCGGGGGCCCGGGCTCGGCACCCGGCTCGAGCTTGACCGCATGTTCGGCGGAGGCCTCGCCCGCGACCCGCTGGACCCGCGCGTCGCGGCGTCTCCAGACGAGCCTTCCCAGCGCCGTGATCACATCGGCACGACCGGGCAGTCGCCGGCGGCGCGGGGAGTCGGCGTGCTCGTCGCTGGCGTGGTCGTTCTCCGGGTGGGAGTCGTTCACCGGGCGGGACCTCCTCGGGGGCTGCGACCCCATCCTAGGGGAGCGCCGGAGGGGTGGTGCACTATCGAGGCATGGCGCACACGGTGACCCTGCTGACCCGCGAGGGCTGCGGCAGCTGCGTCCGCGTCCACGGCCAGCTGCTGCCCCTGTGCGAGGGGGCCGGCGCGCGCCTCGAGGTCACCGACGTGGACCGCGCCGACGACCCCGACCTCGCCGCCGAGTACGGGGACCGCCTGCCGGTCGTGTTGGTCGACGGTGCGGAGCATTCGTGTTGGGAGGTCGACGACGACGAGCTGCTCGCCACACTCGCCGGGCCCGACCCGTTCGCCGGATGGGACTAGAGCCGGACGGGCACGGTGAGCGACCGGTGACGGCCCCGCCGGGGCTCAGGCGTCGGTGCGCAGGGCCCGCAGGATGGTGGCGTGCCGGAGCAGGAACGCTCCCTCGTCGAGCTTCTTGCGCCGCATCCAGCCGGTGACCTCGCTATTGTGCTTACTCGCATTGCAGGACGCGCAGGCCGGGACCACGTTCTCCAGTGTGTAGCGCCCGCCTCGGGAGATCGGCATGACGCAGTCCCGCTGCAGGGCCGGCCCGACGGCGTGACAGTAGGCGCAACCGCCCCACGCGTCGAGGATCCGCGCCCACTGCGGGTCGGTGAGGTCGTTGTCGACTCGGGCGAGGCGCCGCTGCCGACGCTTCGCGTACCGGGCGCGGGTGGCGGCGGACATCGTGGCGGAGGACCTGCGACGCGGGGGCACGGTGTCACCGTACTCGGGCGGTCGGCCTCCGGTCCGCGCTGTTCACGGGCGGCGTGAGGCGCTGCACGGACATAGCATCCCGTGCGATGACGGTTTTGTCCCGGGGTGTCATGCGGGTTACGGTGGATCCCGTTACGGGTCGTACGCAGGCTTGAGGGCCACGGCCGTCCCGGCAGAGTGTTCCCGATCCGGGAGTGCCCTGTGCACAGCCGTGAACACCGACAGGAGACGACCGACTGTGGACCAGCGTTCCGCGAGTTCGTCCGGCGGGCCTGCGTCCTTCTCCCGAGTGGTTTCTCCCCGAGTTGACGAGCTGGCGTCCATTCTGGCATGGGCCCGTCAGGCCCTGACGTCCGGGGGTCGGTTGTGAGCATCCTCCTGGTGGGTGTGTCCCACCACAGTGCGCCGGTGGGGCTGCTCGAGGCCGTGGCCGTGTCCGAGGTCGACCGCGACGCGCTCACCGAAGAACTCATCGCCGGTGAGAACGTCGACGAGGCGATGATCGTCACCACCTGCAACCGCGTCGAGGTGTACTCGGCCGTGGACGCGTTCCACCCGGCGCTCGACGACGTCGTCAACCTCCTGTCGCGCCACTCGGGCCTGTCCGTCGACGAGCTCAGTCGGCACCTGTACATCCGGTACTCCGAGTCCGCCGCCGAGCACCTGTTCTCCGTGGCCTCGGGCCTGGACTCGATGGTGGTGGGCGAGCAGCAGATCATCGGCCAGATCCGCACCGCGTACCAGTCCGCCTCCGAGATCGGCGCGGCCGGCACCACCCTGCACCGCCTCGCCCAGCAGGCCCTGCACGTGGGCAAGCGCGTCCACACCGAGACCGGCATCGACTCCGCCGGCGCGTCCGTCGTCTCCGTGGCGCTCGACCGGGCCGCGGAGATCCTCAACGCGAGCGCCGACGCCCCCGACGCCCCCGACGCCCCGGCCTCCCGCCGCCTCGACGGTCGGCAGGCCGTCGTGCTCGGCGCCGGCGCCATGGGCGGCCTGGCCGTCGCGCACCTCGGCCGCGGCGGGATCTCGCACATCGAGATCACCAACCGCACCCCCGAGCGCGCCGACCGGTTGTCCGAGATTGCCCGCGACTCCGGAACGCCCGCCACCGCGTTCCCGCTCGACGAGCTCGCCACCGCCGTCGCCCGCGCCGACATCCTCTTCACCTGCACCGGGGCCGTCGGCACGGTCGTCTCGCTCGGCGAGATCCACACCGCGCTGGCCAGCCGCGGTGACCGCGGGCCCCTGGTCATCTGCGACCTCGGCATGCCTCGTGACGTCGACCCCGCCGTCGCCGGCCTGCCCGGCGTGACCCTGCTGGGCATCGAGGCGCTCAAGGCCGACCCCGCCACCTCGTCCGCCGCGGCCGAGGCGGACGCCGCCCGCACGATCGTGGACGCCGAGCTCACCGCGTACACGCAGGCCGAGCGCATGGCCGGCGTCGGCCCGCTCATCGGCCAGCTGCGGGGCCGCGGCGGACAGGTCGTGGCCGCCGAGATGCGCCGGCTCGAGTCGCGACTGCCCGACATGGACGACAAGGTCCGCGACGAGGTGGCCAACACCGTCCGCCGCGTGGTCGACAAGCTCCTGCACCCGCCCACCGTGCGGTTCAAGGAACTCGCCGCCCAACCCGACGGGGAGAACTACGCGGCGGTCGTGCGCACCCTGTTCGACCTGGACCGCGACGTGGAGGAGGAGGCGTCATGAGCAGCAGGACCCTGAAGGTGGGAACCCGCGGCAGCACCCTGGCCACCACCCAGGCCGGGCACGTCCGCGACGCCCTCATCGCCGCCGGGTACCCGGCCGAGCTGGTGATCGTGCGCACCCGCGGTGACGTGGTGATGGCCCCCGTCGAGCGCATCGGCGTGGGCGTGTTCACCCTCGAACTGCGCGCCGCCCTCGAACGCGGTGACTGCGACATCGCCGTCCACTCGTACAAGGACCTGCCGACCGCACGCGACGACCGGTTCGCCCCGATCGCCGTGCCCCCGCGCGTCGACCCGTCGGACGTGCTCATCGCCCGCGACGGGCTCACGATGGACACCCTCCCGCAGGGCGCCCGCGTCGGCACCTCCGCCCCGCGGCGGCGCTCCCAGCTCGCGGCCCTGCGCCCCGACCTGGACCTGCACCCCTTGCGCGGGAACATCGACACGCGGATGGGATACGTCGCCAGCGGCGATCTCGACGCTGTCGTCCTCGCGGCCGCCGGACTCGACCGCACCGGGGCCGGAGAGCGCGCCACCCACCGATTCGGCATCGACGAGATGCTGCCGGCCCCCGCCCAGGGCGCTCTCGCCGTCGAAGCCCGCGCCGACGACACCGAGGCGATCGAGGCCCTCGCCGTCGTCGACCACCTCCCCTCCCGCGTCCGCATCGCCGCCGAGCGCACCCTCCTGCGCGACCTCGAGGCCGGGTGCACCGCGCCCGTCGGCGCGCGCGCCGAACTCAGCGGCACCGACTCCGCCCGGTCCGACTTCGCCGGCACCGACCCGGGTGCCGACACCCCGGCCGCCGACGCCGTACTCACGCTGCACGCCGTCGTCGCCGCCCACGACGGCACCACGGTCCTGCGGACCTCGGGCACCACCGTCCCCGCCGAGCATCCCGACGGGCCGGTCGCCGCCGCCGAGGAACTGGGACGCCGCCTCGCGGCCGAACTGCTCGACCGCGGCGCCAGCGACCTCATGTCCGCCGAATCCCCCGAGCAACGACCCCCGCTCGTACCCAGGGAATCCACGACGGCCCCACCGACCGTCACCGACCCCTGACCCCCGAACTCCCACCTCGCGCGCAGCCAGTGCGCGACACCCACCCGACGGAGAGACGAACAATGACTCGAGCACGCACCACCCGCCCCGGAACCGTCCGCTTCGTCGGCGGCGGTCCAGGCAACGCGGGGATGCTCACCTGCCGGGCCCGCGAGGTCCTCGCCGGCAACGCGCTGGTCTTTGCCGACGCCGACGTGTCGGCCGACGTACTGGCCCTGGTCGCCACCGAGGTCCCCGTCCCGCAGGAGCTGCTCGACGCGCGTCAGGCCGAGATGGACGCCGCCGTGGCCGCCGAGGACAAGGCCGAGGTCAAGCGACTCAAGGCCCTCCCGGCGCCCACCGCCGCCGACGTCCGGCCCGTCCTCGGTGAGCCCGCCGCCGTGGCCAAGCAGCTCGTCGCCGAGGCCAAGAAGGGCCGCGACGTCGTCCGCCTCGTCACCGGCGACCCCATGACCACCGACGCGACCGTCACCGAGATCGCCGCCGTCGGCCGCACCGTCGTGCCGTTCGAGGTCGTCCCCGGTGTCGCCGAGGCCACCGCCGTGCCCGCCTTCGCCGGCATCGCACTCGGCTCCGGCTACGTCTTCGCCGACGGCCGCGGCAAGGTCGACTGGGCGGCCCTCGTCGGCTCGCCCGGGCCCATCGTCCTGCGCACCACGACCCGCCACCTCGCCGAGGCCGCCTCCAACCTCGCCGAGCAGGGCCTCGCCGCGGGCACGCCGGTCACCGTGACCTGCTCCGGCTCGCTCTGTGCCCAGAAGTCCGCCGACGGTACCCTCGCGACCATGGCCGAGGTCGGGCGTGACATGGAGGGCGACCTGGTGGTGACCATCGGCAAGTCCGCCGGTGAGCGGCACCGCCACCAGTGGTGGGAGTCGCGTGCCATGTTCGGCTGGAACGTGCTCGTGCCCCGCACCAAGGCCCAGTCCGCCGAGATGAGCGAGCGCATCGCCGAGCACGGCGCCGTGCCCGTCGAGGTGCCGACCATCGCCGTCGAGCCGCCCCGCAGCCCCGCCCAGATGGAGCGCGCCGTCAAGGGCCTCGTCGACGGCCGCTACCAGTGGGTCGTGTTCACCTCCTCCAACGCCGTGCGCGCCGTGTGGGAGAAGTTCGTCGAGTTCGGCCTCGACGCCCGCGCCTTCTCCGGCGTGAAGATCGCCTGCGTCGGCGAGGGCACCGCCGCCCGCGTCCGCGAGCTGGGCATCCAGCCCGAGCTGCTGCCCAGCGGCGAGCAGTCCAGCCTCGGCCTGCTCGAGGTGTTCCCGCCGTACGACGACGTCCTGGACCCCGTCAACCGCGTCCTGCTGCCGCGCGCCGACATCGCCACCGAGACCCTCGCCGAGGGTTTGACCGCCCGCGGCTGGGAGATCGAGGACGTCACCGCCTACCGCACCGTCCGCGCCGCCCCGCCGGCCGCCGAGATCCGCGAGATGATCAAGACCGGCGGGTTCGACGCCGTCTGCTTCACCAGTTCCTCGACCGTGCGCAACCTCGTCGGCATCGCCGGCAAGCCGCACGCCCGGACGCTCATCGCCTGCATCGGGCCGCGCACCGCCGAGACCGCCGCCGAGTTCGGCCTGCGCGTGGACGTGCAGCCCGAGAACGCGTCGGTGCTGGAACTGGTCGACGCCCTCGCCGCGCACGCCGACCACCTGCGCGCAGCCGGCGAACTGCCGCCCCCGCGTCGCCGCGCCCGCCGGCGCTGACCCGCGCCGCCCGCCCCGCGCGCCGTCCTCACCCCGCCCGCCGCACCGCCGGGCGGGGTGAGGTGTCTCAGGGGTCGACGAGCGCGCGCAACTCCACCAACGCGGCTCGCAACCGATCCATCTGCTCCGGCCCGAGATGCTCCCGCCACTCGGCGTCGATCTGAGGCTCCGCCGCCCGAGCGACCGGAATGATCCCCCGGCCGCGGTCCGTGAGGCGCACCAACCGGGCCCGGCCGTCCTCCGGATCCCGCTCACGGCGGACGTACCCCGCCGCCGCCAACCGGTCCACCAACGCGGTCGCGGTCTGTTTGGCGATCCGGGCGCGCTCGGCCAACACGACGAGCCGGCTGCCCTCGTCGTCGTCGATCCCCGCCAACAGCCGGATCTGCGCGCGCGTGAGGTCCCCGAACCCCGCCTCGGCGATCGCGCCGACGATCCGGTCCTCGGCCGCGCGGTACCCGAGCCACATGAGCAGGCTGGTCGGCGCAGCGATGTCGTCGTCCACGGCAACTCCTCAGGCTCGGACGCACCAGATAGTCCTATGATGGTACTAGTCGCGGCCCGGAGGGCCGGGCCGCACCGGAGAGAGGGGTCGTCATGGACGACACCCAGGTCTGGGCGGCCGTCGACCGGCGCCGCAGCGACATCGCCGACTACCTCGAGGCCCTGCCGCCCGACGACTGGGACCGACCGTCGCTGTGCGACGCGTGGACCATCCGCGAGGTCGCCGCGCACCTCACCCTCGCCGGGCTCCCGCGCCGCCGGCTCGCGGCCCCGGCGCTGCGCCACCCGGGCGGGACCAACCGGTTGATCCGCGACACCGCGGTGGCG
Source organism: Dietzia papillomatosis NBRC 105045 (assembly GCF_001570845.1). NCBI lineage: Bacteria > Bacillati > Actinomycetota > Actinomycetes > Mycobacteriales > Dietziaceae > Dietzia > Dietzia papillomatosis. The sequence goes on from NZ_BCSL01000015.1 coordinate 9,274, forward strand.
TTGGCGGGGCGGATGACCGACCAGCAGATCGTCGGCGCCCTGCGCGACATGGTCGGGCTGCACCGGCCGTTCCCCGGCCTCACCTGCCGCGAGGCGCTCGTCGACGCTGTGAGGCACACGCAGGACATCACCCTGCCGCTGGGGCGCGAGATCCCGGTCCCCACCGCCGAGATCACCGCCGCAGCGGATCACGTGGTGTCCTACGGGGGCCGCGGGAACGCCAGGGTGTTCCGCGCCCTGCCGACCGGAGCCGTGCGCCTGACCGCCACGGACGCGGACTGGGCGAGCGGCGAGGGCCCCGAGGTCGACGGCACCATGCGGGACCTGTTCCTGCTGCTGACAGGCCGCACCGTTCACCTCAACCGGCTGGGCGGCCCCGGTGCGGCGGCGCTGCGCGAGCGGATCGCAGCGTAGCGCGGGTCCGCGCCGCGCCGCTCCACCGGCGACTTTCGTACAGTGGGAACCGTGACGACACCGCCTGACCACACCGCTTCCGTCCCCGCGCCGCTGGTGCGACCGCGTCGACTGCGTTCGACGCCGGCCATGCGTCGGCTCGTCGCCGAGACCACGCTCTCGCCGCGTCAGCTGGTGTTGCCGGCGTTCGTCGCCGACGGGATCGACGCGCCGCGCGACATCTCGTCGCTGCCCGGGGTCGTCCAGCACACCGTCGACTCGCTGCGCCGCGAGGCAGCCGCCGCCGCCGAGGCCGGGCTCGGCGGCATCATGCTGTTCGGCGTCCCGCTCGACGCCGACAAGGACGCCACCGGGAGCTGTGGCGCCGATCCCGAGGGCATCCTCAACCGCGGCCTCGCGGCCGTCCGTGCCGAGGTGGGCGACGACCTCGTGATCATGGCCGACACCTGTCTCGACGAGTTCACCGACCACGGGCACTGCGGTGTCCTCGGAACCGACCCGCGCGGTGAGCAGATCGTCGACAACGACGCCACCCTCGTCGCCTACAACGACCTCGCCGTGTCCCAGGCCGCCGCCGGCGCCCACGTCGTGGCGCCCAGCGGGATGATGGACGGCCAGATCGCCGCCATCCGCGAAGCCCTCGACCGCGAGGGGCACCAGGACGTGGCCCTCCTGGCCTACAGCGCCAAGTACGCGAGCGCCTTCTACGGCCCGTTCCGCGAGGCCGTCGGCTCGTCGCTGCGCGGCGACCGCCGCACCTACCAGCAGGATCCCGCCAACATGCGCGAGTCCCTGCGTGAGGTCCAGCTCGACCTCGACGAGGGCGCCGACATGGTGATGGTCAAGCCCGCCATGTCCTACCTCGACATCCTGCGTCAGACGGCCGAGATCTCCGACGTTCCCGTGGCGGCGTACCAGGTCTCCGGCGAGTACGCGATGATCTCCGCCGCCGCCGAGCGCGGCTGGATCGACCACGACCCGGCCGTCATGGAGTCCCTGACCTCGATCCGGCGAGCCGGCGCCGACATCGTCCTGACCTACTGGGCCCTTCACGCCGCCCGCCTGCTCTCCGAGGGCTGGGGCGCGCGGTGACACGCGCCAGCGGTCCCTGGCGACCGCCCGCCCGGCCAGAGCAGTCGGGCGCGCCGGCCGGGTCCGCAGAACCCACCGGGCCCGGCTCGCCCACCTCGGCCACCGACCCCGTGGGGCCGCCGCCTGAGGAGATCCACACGGCGTGGGTGCTCTGGCTGGCCGCCGCCGCGTTCGGGCTCGTCGGCATGCTCCTCAACGCCGCGACCGCGAGCTTCAGCGACCTGCCGGCCGCGACCCGGGACGCGTTCCGCGACGCCGTCGCCGACACCGGACCCATCGACATCTCGGTCGAGGGCATGTTCTCCATCTCCCTGGTGGTCGGTGCCGTGGTTGCGCTGCTCGCCGCCGCGGTCACCGTGTGGCTGGCCTTCCGCCTGCGGGCAGGGAAGGGCTGGGCTCGCACGATGCTCGACATCGTGGCCGTCTTCCTGATCGTCGACGCGGTGTCCGTGATCGTCGGGGTGTTCGGCGGGATCGCGCTCGCGGGGGAGCGGGGCGACGTGGTCAGCTTCATCGTCATCGCCCTGCGGATCCTGGCCGGTCTGTGCGCGGCCACCGCCGTCTGGCGCCAACACACGGCCGAGGCCATGAAATTCACGACCCCGGGTGGCGGCGCGCGTGCCGGCAAGTGACACAGCCGCCACACGGCCGGGCATAGAGCCCCGAGGCCCCATCCTGTACGCCGAGGACGGCTGGAGCTGGGCGTGGATCCTCGCCGCCCCCGTGTTCTGCGCGGCCGCCGCGGCCTTCGAGCTGATCACCGATGCTCCCGTGCACTGGATCATGCTGACCGTCTGCGCGGTCGCGTCCGCGCTCTGCCATGGCGTGATGATCGCCGCCACCCGCGTCCACGGCCGTGTCCGGCTCACCCCGCAGGTGTACATCCAGGGCACCGAGGAGCTCGGCCTGGACCGGATCGACGCGGTGCTGCCGCTACCGGCCGCCGGAGCGCCCGAGGCCTCATGGCAGACCGCCCGCACGCTCGGCGAGTTGCGGGAGGTCCCGCGCCGCCGGGGCGCGGTCGGACTGCGCCTGGACTCCGGCGCCGAGGTCCGCGCCTGGGCCCGCGACCGCTCGGGCCTGCACGCCGCCCTCAGCAGTGCGGTCGCGGCGGCCGACGGCGGGGCGGGACGCGGCGGGGCGAGACGCGGCGGGTCGGACCCGGCGTGAGTTCGCGTCGCCTCGCGGTGGCCGCCGTCGTCACCGCCGCACTCGCCGTGCTGCTGTGGTGGCTGTCCCGGGACGTCGTCTCCGTCCTGCCGCCGGTGGTCGACCCGCCTGTCGAGGGGCCCATCGAGCGGGTGCGGACCGACACCCGGCTGCTGTTCGCCGCCACCGTCCTGGCCGGCCTGACCCTGGTTCTCACCACGCTCGCCATCCTCCGGCGCTCCCCCCGTCGCGGGGCGTGACATATCTACTTCTAGATGGGACTTTCCAGGCGACCCGGAAGCCCCGGTAACGATCGTGTGACGGTTCCCTGAGTCCGCACGGGGCTCCACCGCGTGGCGGGTGTCACGGGCTACATTTGTCGCGGTTCGGACGCATGTGACGCTCGTGAAATCGAGCAGTTGCTGCGTCCGATTCGCCGGAGAGACACCTACAGCACATGGAATCGGGGATCGGTGCAGCCGTCTAGCACTTTTGTTGGCACCACGGCGGTCGTCGGGGCGATCGCACTTCTGGGAACCGGAGTGGCCTCGGCCACGCAGGTCGAATGGCGGGACTGCGCCGAGATGCTCGGGATCGAGGCCGAGTACGTGCCCGCCGGTCTCGAGTGCGGGACCGTCGAGGTCCCGGTCGACTACAACGCCCCCGACGCCGCCAAGACCGAGGTCGCGCTCACGCGCATCAAGGCCTCCTCCGGTCAGGCGCGCTCCACGGTGTTCGGCAACCCCGGTGGCCCCGGCGTCTACGCGTTGAACTTCTGGAACCCGGCCCCCGACGGCAGCGGTCCCGAGGGGCTCTACGAGAACCACGACCTCGTGGCCGTCCAGCCGCGTGGCCTGTTCGGATCCAACCCGATGGTCTGCAACGTCGACTTCGTCGGTCCGAACGCCGTCAACGCGCTCCACGACGCCTGCTACGGCACGGACCCCGAGTACATGGCGTCCATGACGACCGAGAACGCCGCCCGCGACATGAACGCGGTCCGCGAGGCGCTCGAGCTCGCCGAGATCGACTACGTGGGCGTCTCGTACGGCACCGCGATCGGCACCGACTTCGCCACCCTGTTCCCCGAGCACACCGGGCGGATGGTGCTGGACTCCAACACACACCCCGACTGGCGCTGGTCGAAGCAGGCCGAGCAGGGCGCACTGGCCCAGGAGCGGCGGATCAACGACATCTTCGCCTGGATCGCCGAGCGTGACGACTACTACGGCCTCGGCGACACCCCGCTGAAGGTGTTCCACTCCTGGAAGTGGGTCACCGATCAGGAGGTGGGCGGCCCCGCCAACCTCACCCCGCCGCCCGCCGAGGCGCGCGACCTGCCCGTCGAACTGCGCGGCACCCCGGTCGAGCGCCCCGCACTGGACGTCATCAACGGCACCGCCCCCGCCCGCGCCCGCGTCGAGGGCTTCGCCCGCGCCGCCGCCCTGCAGGGGCTGACCAACAACGCCACCACCGGGCTCTACGACGCCACGGTCGGCGCCACCTACTCCGAGCAGGCGTGGCCGATGCTCGCCCACATCCTCAAGTACTACAACGACGGCGGGAACATCGCCCGGGTCGACTACGAGACCGTGGGCCTGATGCTCGCCGCGCAGGAGAACCGCTCGCCCGTCTACCGCACGGACGTCGAGATGAACTCGATCATCACGTGCAACGAGACCGCGGCGCCGGCCGACCAGCTGGGCGTCATGTCCGCCAAGGTCGACAAGTTCACCGGCGGCAACCGACTCACCACCCGCGCCGCCGTCGAGGCCGCCGGGGACGACTGCGTGGGCTGGGCGCCCGTCGCGCGGACCATCAGCCCGAACGGGGACGCGCTCGACGAGAAGCCGCTCGTGCTGCACTCCGAGGACGACGCCGTCACGCCCATCGCCGGCGCGCACCGCGTGGTCGAGGCGCTCGGTGGTGCCCTGGTCACCGTCGGCGGCGGCGACCACGGAACCTTCCGCACCGGCAACGAGGCCGTCGACAAGCTGGTGATGGACTTCCTCCGCACCGGCGTCGCGGCCCCGGGCCACGTCGACGGCAAGCCGTCGCCCGAGCCGCTGCCCCGCTGGGGCGAGGCCGAGCGCATCGCCGCCGCCCAGCAGGGCATGTCCGCGCCCGTCGCGGGCGCTGACGACTGGTACGGCACCCACCGCGACGCCGGCGTCGGCGCGGGCGTCACCGACGCCGCGGGGCTCGGTTCCGTCGGCGCCCCGGCGACCGGCTCCGTCGGCACCCCCGTGGACGCGCCGGCCCCCGCGACCGGGTCCCTCGGCGCCCCTGCCGCGCCTGCCGCCGCACCCGCTGCGGTGTCGGCCCCCGCGCCGCTGCCCAGCCCGCAGCAGCTGCAGCAGCAGGCGGAGAAGGCGGTGCAGGACTTCGCCGGGCAGGTCGACGCTGCCGCCAGGTCGCTGTTCGCTCCCTTCGCGCCGCCCACCCCGCCCGCGCAGCCGCAGGTCTGACACCGCGAGGGGGTACTCGTGGCGGGACTTTGAGACACTGGGGGAGTGACGTCTGCGAGTGATGCCTTCCCGACCCCGTCCGGCATGTCCGGGACCGCCCGATCGGCCGAGCTCTTCGCCGAGGCCCGCGAGCTGATCCCCGGGGGAGTGAACTCCCCGGTGCGCGCCTTCAACTCCGTCGGCGGAACCCCGCGCTTCATCCGTGAAGCGCGGGGTTCTCGCATGACGGACGTCGACGGCAACACCTACATCGACCTCGTCTGCTCGTGGGGCCCCATGATCCACGGGCACGCCCACCCCGAGATCGTCGACGCCGTCAGCGACGCCGCGACCCGCGGCCTCAGCTTCGGCACCCCCACGGAGGGCGAGGTCGACCTGGCGCGCGAGATCATCGCCCGCACCTCGGTCGAAGAGGTGCGGCTCGTCAACTCCGGCACCGAGGCCACCATGAGCGCCGTGCGCCTGGCCCGCGGTTTCACCGGCCGTTCGAAGGTCGTCAAGTTCTCCGGCTGCTACCACGGCCACGTCGACGCCCTCCTCGCCGACGCGGGCTCCGGCCTGGCCACCTTCGCCCTGCCGGACTCGCCCGGCGTGACTGGCGCGACCGCCCACGACACGATCGTGCTGCCGTACAACGACATCGAGGCCGTGCGCGTAACGTTCGCCAACCACGGGGACGAGATCGCCTGCGTGATCACCGAGGCCGCCGCCGGCAACATGGGCACCGTCCCGCCGCTGCCCGGGTTCAACGAAGAGCTGCGCGCCCTGTGCTCGGACAACGGCGCGCTCCTGGTGATGGACGAGGTCATGACCGGCTTCCGCGCCGGCGACCGCGGCTGGTGGGGCATCGACGGCGTCGCCGGCGACCTGACCACCTTCGGCAAGGTCATGTCCGGCGGACTGCCCGCCGCCGCGTTCGGCGGCCGCGCCGACGTCATGGCCGCCCTCGCGCCGGCCGGACCCGTCTACCAGGCGGGCACCCTGTCCGGGAACCCCGTCGCCGTGGCCGCGGGCCTCGCCTCGCTCCGTCTGGCGGACCACGCCTGCTACTACACCCTGCAGACCAACGCCGACCGGCTCGAGGCCCTCATCGGCAACGCGCTGCACGGCGCCGGCGTCACCCACACCATCCAGCGGGCGGGCACGATGCTCAGCGTGTTCTTCACCGAAGAGCAGGTCACCGACTACGCCGGCGCCAAGGCCGCCGAGACCTTCCGGTACGCGCCCTTCTTCAACACCCTGCTGGACCGGGGCATCTACGCCCCGCCGAGCGCCTTCGAGACCTGGTTCGTCTCCACGGCCCTCACCGACGACGACTTCCAGCACATCGCCGACGCCCTGCCCGTCGCCGCCGAGGCGGCCGCCGCCGCGACCGCCCCCGGAGACGGCCGATGAGCCGCAGCGGCCGCGGGCTCCGGGGACGTCTCGCCGTCCCCGCCACCGGCCCCACCTCATTGCCGATCCCCCTGCGCGGAGACCATCCCGCCCCCGCCGCGGCGCCGCCGTCGTTGGGCGGGTCCGCGGCCGCCGCGGCCCCGGTGGAGGCGCCCGTCGAGACGCAGCCCGAGGGGTCTGCGACCTATGGCGCCGAGCCGGGGACGATCGCCGTTCCGGGAGAGCCGACCTCGTCGTCGTCGACCCCCCGTGACACGTCGGCCCGCGCCAACGAGACGCAGACGATCGTGCATCTCGTGCGCCACGGCGAGGTCCACAACCCCGAGGGCGTCCTCTACGGTCGACTGCCCGGGTACCGGCTGTCGGAGCTGGGACGCAGCCAGGCGGAGACCGTCGCCCGCGTCCTCGGGAAGGGGCACGACATCGTGTCGATCGTCGCCTCCCCGCTGCAGCGCGCCCAGGAGACCGCCGCCCCGCTCGCCGAGACCCTCGGACTGCCGGTGGGGATCGACGCCGACATCATCGAGGCGGAGAACCGTTTCGAGGGGCGCAAGGTCGGCGGCCCCGGCGGTGCGCTCCGCGACCCGCAGTACTGGCCGATTCTCGTCAACCCGCTGCGGCCGTCGTGGGGCGAGCCGTACCTGCAGATCGCGCACCGCATGATCGGCGCCGTGTACTCGACCCTCGACACCGCCCGCGGGCACGAGGCCGTCCTGGTGAGCCACCAGCTGCCCGTGTACACCACGCGGCGCTTCCTCGAGGGTCGGCGCCTGTGGCACGACCCGCGCTCCCGGCAGTGCTCCCTGGCGTCGGTCACCTCGTTGGTGTTCGAGGGCACCACGCTGCGCGACATCGTCTATTCCGAACCGGCGGGCGCCTCCGACCCGTCGCAGACTGGAGCATGATCCATGCGTAAGACCAAGGCCGCGCTCGGCGCGTTGCTTCTGTCCGGCGCGCTCGCCGCCGGTTGCGCCACCGGCAACGACGCTGTGGTGGTGGGCCCGGAGACGTTCGAGTTCGTCAGTCCCGACGGCCAGATCGAGATCCACTACGACCCCCCGGCTGAGCGCAAGCCCGTCGCCACGATCGCCGGGCCCGACCTGCTCGACCCCGACCGCACGCTCACCGTGCAGGACGATTTCGCTGGACAGGTCGTGATCCTCAACCTGTGGGGCCAGTGGTGTGGTCCGTGCCGCGCCGAATCCGACGACCTGCAGCGCCTGCAGGAGGAGTACGAGCCCCGCGGCGCGACCGTGTTCGGCATCAATCTCCGCGACCCCAACCGGCAGAAGCCCGTCGACTTCGTCCGCGACAACGGCATCACGTACCCGTCGATCTGGGACCCGAGCAACGCGGCCGTCGCCGCCCTACGTGGCTTCCCGACGTCGGTGGTGCCGGCGACGATCATCCTGGACAAGCAGCATCGGGTGGCCGCCGTGTACCTTGCCGAGATCACCGACGACGAGCTGAGTGAGACCGTCGACAGGATCCTGGCCGAGGAGGTCGAGCAGACGTGACCCCCGAAGTGATCCTGCTCGCCCAGAGCGTCGGGGAGACCTTCCAGCAGACTGTGGCCAGCGGCCCGATCCTGCTGGCGTTGGGCGCGTGCGTGCTGGCCGGACTGGTGTCGTTCGCCTCGCCCTGCGTGATCCCGCTGGTGCCCGGCTACATGGCGTACCTGGCCAGCGTGGTGGGCGCCGAGCGCCCGCCGGTCACCGCGGCCGCCGCTGAACGGCAGCGCGCCGCCACCGCCACACTGACCGTGGAGGAACGGCGAACCCGCCGCGCTTCCCGTACCCGCGTAGTCGGCGCATCCTTGCTGTTCGTGGGTGGGTTCACCGTGGTGTTCGTGCTGCTCAGTGCCATGGTGCTGGGGACCGTGCAGTACCTGGCCCCGCAGCAGGAGTTGCTGCAGCGGCTCGGCGGCGTGGTGACCATTCTCATGGGTCTGGTCTTCATCGGCTTGGTGCCCACCCTGCAGCGGGACACCCGCATGCAGCCGAAGGCGCTCTCGACGTGGCTCGGCGCGCCGATGCTCGGCGCCGTCTTCGCCCTCGGCTGGACCCCGTGCCTGGGTCCCACGCTCGCCGCGGCGCTGTCGGTTGCCGCCGGTACGGGCGTCGACGCGGCCCGGGGCGTCCTGCTGATCGTGGCTTACTGCCTGGGTCTCGGCTTGCCGTTCATCGTGGTGGCGTTCGGCTCCACGTGGGCGATGCGCACGGTCGGGTGGCTGCAGAAGCACACCCGGGCCATCCAGGTGTTCGGCGGCGTCATGCTCATCATCGTGGGTCTGCTGCTGCTCTCGGGCGGATGGGCGCTGTTCATCGACTGGCTGCGCGACTTCGCCATCTCGGACACCACTCTGCCCATCTGACCCACTTGAGCTGGCCGCCGTCGCGCCTTGGTCGCGTGTGGTCATGCTGCGGCCTTGGAGTTGGCCGTGTGTTGGGCGATGGTGTGGTCGAGGTCGTGGAGGAGGGCGAACGGCAGGATGGGTGCGTGGAGGGGCCCGAGTGGTGGTGGGCCTGGTTTGGGTGGTGGTGGGTTGGTCGCGCGTGGGGTTGCGGTGGGTGGGGTCCATCTGACGCCTTGGGGTGCGGTGGGGTCTGGGGTGGTGGTCCAGCCGGTGTCGTGGATCATGGCGTGGCAGTCGGCGCTGGTCAGGGCGAGCTCGTCGATGTTGGTCTGCCCGCCGGCGGCCCAGGGTTTGCCGGCGTGGTGGGCTTGGCTGTGTCTGGCGTCCTGGTCGCAGTCGGGGTGGGTGCAGCCGCCGTAGGCGGCGAACAGTGCCAGGCGTTGGTAGCGGGAGGCGGTGCGGCGACTGCGGTAGAGCTTGAGGTCGATTTCCTGGTCGCACAGGGCGAGGAACCAGTGGTTGCCGGCGGCCATGGCGATGGCCTGGTCGACGGGCACGCGGATCCCGGAGTCGGTCTGGCCGCATCCGGCCAGGGTGGCCAGTTGGTCGAGGTCGATGCGTACGACGATCGCCGCCGCGGCGCCGGTCTTGCGCGCGTCGGTGTTCAGTGCGAGCGTCAGGGCGTGGACGAGGGCGTCGTGCATGCGCTGACCGTCGCTGCGCTCATCGGGGGTCTGCTCGTCGGGCCATAGGCGTCCGGGTTGTGCCCAGCGGGCGTGGACTTCGCGCATCAGGGCCGCCAGTTGGGGGTCCATGGTCATCGACGCCCTGGCCATGAGGTCCAGGCCTTGTCCGGAGCAGGTGACCGATCGACGCCTGGCCCGTTCGGCGGCGCCGCGTTCGGTGCGGCCCGGGTCGATCTGGTCCAGCAGGCGGTGGGCGTTCTCTTGTAGGCGGCGGGTCGTGGCCCGTTCGGCGGCCAGGGCGATCAGTTCGGTTTCGAGGCGGTTGCGCTCGTCGTCGTCGACCTCGTCCGGTAGCGCGGCCAGGGTGGTGTTGATGATCTTCAGGTGCCCGGCCGAGATTCGTCCGGCCGCGGTGGCGGCCATGCGGGCGGTGTCGGCGATCAAGGAGTCCTCGAGGCGGCCGCGTGCCTCGCCGGGTGCCAGGCCGAGCCCGCCGGTGAGCATCTGCCGTTCGTTGATGTAGCCCATCTGTCTGGCGGCCCCGGTTCTCCGCGCCTCGGCCATGACGCGCGCCTGGGTGGCGCGCAGGCGACGCTGGGCCTGCTCGAGAGCGACGAGTTCGGCGTGCACCTGCGCCGCGCCCGCCTCGGACCAGTCGCGGCCAAGGTGCGCATCGAGCGCGGACAGCACGGCCGCCAGCTCACCACTCGCCGTGAAGGCGCTGCCCGCACCACTCATCCTGTCGCTCATGCGTTCGATTAGATCATCCGAGTACGACACGAACCCGTCACCGCAGGTCACGCCGACCGGCGCGACGTGGCCGCGCGTCGGATGACCCACCCGCAGGCCCCGCCCAGCTGCAAAGATCACTGGCTGTGACCGCGCATCGATTCAAACATGGCCCGGAAAACTCGCCGCAATGCCTCCAGTTCGAGATCTCAGGGCGACGGTGGAACCGTTCGGCCGGGCGGGGCGTCGTACAGGTTGTGGGAAGAAGTAGAGCTGTGTGCGGCGCGCTCGTTGCGGCCCTCGTGGTGCTGTCCGGGTGCGCGTCGGCGGACGGGGAAGAAGAGACGCCGCCGACGACGACGACGAGCGCAGCCGCCCCCGAAGATTCCGGCAATCCGTGGGATCTGCCGGTCGCGCAGAGGCCTGCCCTTTTCGACCCGTGTGCTGAGATCCCGGTTGAAGCGGTAGAGGGGGTAGTGGGCACTCCAGTCGATTCTGCTGAAAACCTACGTAACCATGACCAAGGCGAGCTGTTCTCATGCGGTTGGAAGAACGACGAGATTCTCTTCGGTGTAGCCGGAACGTGGCGAGCGAGACACGAGTTCCTTTCTGATCGTGCCTTCGAAGCAATTGACAACCAGTCGATGGTGGCCGGACGGCCCGGAATCCGCGCTCGTGACCGCGGAGATCAGTTCGATACGACGTGTTACCAAGTGTTTTTTACATCGCGGGGCGCGGTAGTCCTCAATATCAACCTCATTGATTCGTTGGGCACCTTCCAAGATGTCCAGTTCGCTGAGGCTTGCGAAGTCCTTGACGAAGTCATTGAGCCAATTCTGGATTACATCCCGGAAGGAGACTTTGTATGATAACCCACCTGGAGGCGAGCGCGGCACACGAATGTAATGCCGCATGCAGTCGGTTCATCGACTCGATCCGCGATTTAGCTGCGGGGTCCCGGTTTGATGGATTCCGCTCCGCCTCTGGGTCATTCGAAACTGCCCGTCAGATTCAAACCGTCTTTTCTTTGTTCGCAACTGAGGACCTTGACACTCTCCTGAATGGATTCATAAGTCAGGCGCGCGCGATGTCTCTCCTCTTCGCCGCCGCGGGCGGGTTGATCGAGGCGCAGGATGAGGCGTTGGCGGGGGCGCTATCGAAGGCGGCCGAGGAGCCGGCGGGGCTGCAGAGCCTGGGTGTGATTCGTGCCGGGGAGAATGAGGGGTTCATTCTCGAGGATGCGTGCGTGATGGGTGGCTACGGGCGGGTGGGTCCGGAGGACGTGTCGGATTCGCCGTTGGAGCGGATCGCCCAGTGTGCGCAAGCACTGCAGCCCGAGCAGTTCAGCGAGATCCAGCAGCGGGCGGGAGCGGTCTCCGAAGCGCTTCACTCCGCGGCCACGCAACTTCAGGCCGACCTGAGCACTGTGCTCGGGCACGGGTGGCAGGGCGAGTTCGCGGTGAGTGCCCAGGACTCGGTGAGGGGCCTTGTCGGCTCGGCGGTTGCGCTGTCTGGCGAGTTGGAGAAGGTCGCCGAGAAAGCCGGGCGCGCACACCAGGGGTTCGTCACCACGCGCACGAACGTGGCCGAGCAGGCGGCCCAGGCACAGCTCGCGCAGCTATCCGGGCGCGAACTCGGACCGGCCGGACTGTCGGCGGCCGCCGCGTCACGAGCCCAGCAGGCCGCGGCGGAAGAGCAGGCGCGGGCGATCGTCAACACTGAGTACAGCCCCGCGGTGATGGACGCCAACCTCGACGATCTGGACTTCACCGCCGCCTACCGGGTGGTCTCCACGACCGCACTGGGCGGGCCCGAGGGCATCGACATGGCGCGGGTCTGGAACACCGAGGGCATCGCGCGTCCGGCGCGGCCGGCCGCGCCGAACCCGGCCACGCTCGCCGCGCTCACCACGGGCGCCGGGGAGGCCGGCGGCCCGGCGGGCGGGGCCGGAGGTGGCGGGACGACGACGAACTCGCCGGGCGCGGGCCGCGATGCCGCCACCGAGCAGGCACTTCTGGCCTCGCGGACGGGCGCAGCCGACGGCGGTGGGACGGCCACCGCCGGTGCAGGGCAGGCGGGCGCCGGGCAGTCGGTGGCCGGACAGGCGGGCGCGGGGCACGGGGCTGCGGGTGGTGGCGTGAACGCGGCCACCGCCCCGGCCGGGGCGCCGATGACGCCGATGACCGGGGTGAACGGCCAGCGCGGCGCGGCAGGCGCCGGTGCGGGCGGCATCCGGGGGATCCGGGGCGGGGCGAACGGGGACGGTCGGGGTCGTGATCGCGGTTTCGGCTCGACCAGTGGCCTGCTCGGCGGTGGCGGCGCCGCCGCGACCGGGGTGGGCGTGGGCGCATCGCGAGTGGGTGGTGCCGGGACACTGGCCGGGTTCGGTGCCGGCGGCGCGGCCAGCCCGGGCGGGGGCGGGCCGGCCGCGGGCGCTCCCGGGGCAGGTCCCGCGCCCGGAGGGACGGCAAGCTCGGGTGCGGGGGCGCTCTCGTCGTCGTCGACCGGTACGGCCCAGGCCGGGCGCGCCGGGGCGATGCCGATCGGCGGGATGATGGGCGCGGCCAACGCCGGCCAGAACAGTGACCGGCGCGGTCACACGCCGGCGAGCTACCTGACCAACGCCACCAACACCACCGCCATCATCGGCGACCCGGTCAAAGTCGCCCCGGCGGTGCTCGGCCGCCCGCGCGCCGAGGAACCCGCGCCCACGGACGACGCCGCCGCCCCATACCGCGGACGCACCCTCGGCCGCGACTACACCGGCGGAGGCGCGACACGAGACTAGACCGGAACCGCCCTCAGCAGCGCGCCGCGTCGCGGGGAGCAATGAGCCACCGATCCACACAACAGAGACACGGTCCGGACACACAGCCCGCCCAGACTCGACGCCGTACGACCGCCCACCGCAGCACGCCTGGAGGCACCCCACCCGTGTCCTACGCCCACCCACCGGCACCCGCACGATGATCGACGCCCGGTCTCCCGCGGCGGGGCACCGAGAGACCCCCGCCACACCGGCCCTGACCTCCCCGGAGGCGGCAGCACACCCGGCCCCACCCTGCCAGGTTCCGCTCAGGATCACCGGGCTAGCCTGGGTGCGACCGGCGCCGAGTCGCCTCGGCGCGCCGCGACCCGCAGATGGACCCCATGCCAGAGCCCAGAACTGCCGTTGCCCGCTCACCGTTGGGCACCGTCACCAGCTACCTCCGCAACGCCTGGCGCACTCTCACCGCCATGCGCACGGCGCTCATCCTGCTCTTCCTGTTGGCCGTCGCGGCCGTCCCGGGCGCACTGCTGCCGCAGCGCAGCCTCAACGAGGGCAACGTCAACGAGTACATCGCCGAAAACGGCTGGCTCGGCGAGCTCTACGACCGCCTGCAACTGTTCGACGTGTTCTCCAGCTGGTGGTTCACGGCGATCTACGTCCTGCTGTTCATCTCGCTGATCGGATGCCTCACGCCGCGCTCGATCGACCTGGTCAAGCAGCTGCGCACCCCGCCGCCGCTCACCCCGCGCAACCTGTCGCGCCTGCCGCACCACGCCGCCTACCGCACCACGGCCACCCCCGAGCAGGCCGCCGAGCAGATCCGCCGCGAACTCAAAGGCCGGGTCCGCCGCAACGACGGCGACGGCCGCGTCCCCGGCACCATCGAGCTGTCCTCCGAGCGCGGATACTCCCGCGAGGTCGGCAACATCGTCTTCCACTTCGGCCTGCTGGCGCTGCTCATCATGTTCGCGGCGGGCAAGTTCGTCTACGCGGAGGGCATGCGCGTCATCGTCGCCAACGCCGAGTCGCCGGCGTTCTGCAACACCACGCCCAGCGCGTACGACTCGTTCCGCGCGGGCCTGCTCGTCGACGGCACGGACCTCGAGCAGTTCTGCATCAAGGTCGAGGATTTCCGCGCCGACTACCTGCCCAACGGCCAGGCCGAGATGTTCACCTCCAACGTGCGCTACAGCGAAGAGGTCACCACCACGGACCCCGACACGTGGGAGCCGTACGAGATGCGGGTCAACCACCCCTTGCGCATCGGATCGACCCGCGTCTACCTGCAGGGCCACGGTTACGCGCCGACGTTCACGGTGACGTTCCCGAACGGCGAGACACGCACGGACACGCAGCACTGGCAGCCGACCGAGCTGCAGACCTTCTTGTCGTCGGGCATCATGCGCTTCGACCCGCCCGCGGGCATGTACCCGGACCTGGCCGAGCGGCGCACGCAACAGATCGCGATCCAGGGCCTCTTCGCCCCGACCGCCCAGTTCGACGGCACGCTGCTCAGCTCCCGGTTCCCCAGGATGGACGACCCGGCGGTGGCGATCGACGTCCACCGCGGCGACGCCGGCCTCGACACGGGCCGCCCGCAGTCGATCTTCTCCCTGGACTCCGACCTCATCGAGTCGGGTGTCCTCAACCGCGAGGCACGCGTCAACCTGAGGCCGGGCGAGTCCACCACGCTCGCCGACGGCACCGAGGTCCGCTTCGACGGCGCGGAGGAGTTCATCAACATCCAGGTCTCCTCCGACCCCACGCAGATCTGGGTGGGGGTGTCCGCCGCGGTCATGATGGGCGGGCTGGTGTTGAGCCTGATGGTGCGGCGCCGGCGGATCTGGGCGCGGGTGAGTGTCGACGACGACGAGGTCACCCGCGTCGAACTGGGAGGCCTCGCCAAGACGGACCGGTCCGGCTGGGGGAGCGAATTCGACGAGCTCCGCGATCGGCTGGTCGCGGCGTCGGCCGTCACACCCGTCTTGCCGGGTGGGGCTGATAAGGACCACACTTCATCTAGTCGCGGCACCGCCGGCGACGACGTGCGGAAGGACGACACCCGGTGATCACTTGGACCCTCGCGCAGGGACTGCCCGTTGACGAGACCCTGTCGACGTACTCGGACCTCGCCTTCCGGACGGCGTTCGGGATCTACGCCCTCGCGCTCGTCGCGTCGCTGATCTACTACGCGGGCTTCCGCGTCCCCAAGGTCTCGCACCAGCAGCTGGTCGGGGCCAGGCAGGGCGCAGCCGCCGGCGGGTCGGGAACAGTCGGTGGCTCGGACGTGGGCCTGACGGAGTCGCGGTCGCTCACCGACACCGGTGACGAGAACCGGGTGTCCGAGGGCAACGTGCGGTGGGCGCGCATCGCGCAGCTGTTCGTGGTGGTGGCGTTCCTGTTCCACGCCGGGTCGATGATCACGCGCGGGCTGGCCACGGACCGGTTCCCGTTCGGCAACATGTACGAGTTCATCCTCGGCACCACCCTGCTCGCCGTGGGCGCCGGGCTGGTGTTCCTGCGTAAGCCGGCACTGCAGACCGCGTGGCCGTTCATGCTGGTGCCGGTGCTGGTGCTGCTGTTCTTCGGCGGGACGCACCTGTACTCGGAGGCCGCGCCCGTGGTGCCGGCGCTGCGGTCGTACTGGCTGCCGATCCACGTCACGATCATCTCGCTGGGCTCGGGAATCCTGCTCGTCCCGGGCGTCGTGTCGATCATGTACCTCATCCGCGTGTGGCAGCCGCAGGGCGAGGAGCGGGGTTGGGGTGCGCGCCTGGCGCGCCCGCTGCCCGCCGCCGAGACCCTCGACCGGGTGGCGTACCGCGTCACGGTGATCGGCTTCCCGATCTTCGGCGTGGGCATCCTGCTCGGCGCCGTGTGGGCGGAGAGCGCGTGGGGCCGCTTCTGGGGCTGGGACCCCAAGGAGACGGTGTCCTTCATCTCCTGGGTGCTCTACGCCGGCTACCTCCACGCCCGGGCGACGTCGGGCTGGGGCCCCAAGAAGGCGGCGTGGATCAACATCGCCGGCTTCGCGGTGCTGGTGTTCAACCTGTTCTTCATCAACATCGTGGTCTCGGGCCTGCACTCCTACGCCGGGCTGAACTAGCCTCTGGCGAGTCATCGAAGCGTCACGACGTGATCCGCCCAGCCGGCGGCCGCGTCGCGGTCGTGGGTGATGGCGAGAACGCCGAGGCCGCGGTCGGCCCGCGCGCGCAGCACCTGCAGGACCAGGGCGGCGCTGTCCGGGTCCAGGTGGGCCGTCGCCTCGTCGGTGAGAAGGTAGAGCGGCTGCTGCGCGAGGGCCCGGGCCAGGCACGCGCGCTGCAGCTGACCGCCGGAGACCTCGCCGGGTCTGCGATCCAGCAGCGACGCCTCCAGCCCGACCTCCCGGGCGAGCGAGTCCACGTCCACGGCGATCCGCCGGCTCCGCCCGGGCAGGGCGATCATCCGCCGGAGCGTGAGTCGCGGGTCCGCCGCGGCCGCCGGGTCCTGGTCGAGCAGCGCGGTGTGTCCGGGCAGGCGCCCCCGCCGCGGTCGGACTTCGCTCGCCACGCCGGCCTCGGTCACGGTCACCGACCCGGAGGTGGGCGCGAGGAGCCCGGCGAGGAGCCGCGCGAGGGTGGTCTTGCCGCTACCCGAGGGGCCGACGAGCGCGGTGATCGTGCCCGCGGCGACGGAGAGGTCGGTCGGGGGCAGCGCCTCCGCGTCGGCACCCGGGTAGCGGAACGCGACGCCGGCGGCGACGAGGGTCACGGTGTCACCAGCTCCCCGGCGGGTGCGGTGGCGTCCGCGGGGGCGCGGTTGCCCTGGGAGGGGTCCGCAGGGCACAGGCGCCCTGCCTGCATCGACACGACCTCGTCGGCAGCACCGCTGGCTTCGAGCGCCACCAGGTCATGCGTTGCGAGCAGCACCGCGACACCGGTCTCGTCGGCCAGGCGCCGCAGCTGCCTCAGGACGGCGAGTGCGAGAGCGGGGTCGAGTCCGGCGGTGGGTTCGTCGGCGAGCAGCACCGACGGCCAGGTGCCCAGCGCGACGGCAATGGCCATCCGCCGCAGCTGGCCGCCGGAGAGCTGGTGCGGGTAGCGGTCGGCGAGCGCGGGGTCGACGCCCACCAGTCGGCACAGCGCGTCCACGTCGGCCGAGCTGCTGCCGGTGCCGCCCGCGCTGCCGCGGGCTGCCGCGACCGCGATTGACTCCTCCAGCTGCCCACGGATGTGCCGGGTCGGGGTGAACGCGTCGGCGGCGGTCTGCGGAACGTGGCCGGTCACGCCGCGGCTGTGCCCACCCACCCCGCTCCCACCCAACTCGATCCGGCCGGCGACCACCGAGCCCAGCGCCACGAGCCCGGCGCACGCGTCCAGCAGGCTCGACTTGCCGGCGCCCGACGGGCCGACGATCGCCACGACCCGACCGGGCTCGACGCGCAGGGACACCCCGTCCACCGCGGTCTCCCCGGCGTCCGCGCCGCTGCCCGCATGCCTCACCGTGAGACCGTCCACGCGGAGCGCCGCCCGGGTGGTGCGCGTCTCGTCGTCGTCACCGCCGGCCGACCCCACCCCCCGCCCCGCCCTGCCGGGTCCGAGCAGGGCCACGGCCACGGTCACGGCGATGAGCGCGGCGGTCGGGAACGCCAGCGGCCACCACCGGCCCACCAGCACGCCGGACTGGGACATGGCGACGAGTGTCCCCAGGCTCGCCCGCTCGGGGGACAGGCCGATCCCCAGGAACGACAGCGTCGACTCGTGCCACACGGCGTGCGGAACCATGAGCACCACGGCGAGCCCCGCCTGACCCGCGACCGCCGGCACCACGTGCCACCGCGCGACCTGCGCCGGGGACGCGCCCGCCGCGCGCGAGGCCGCCACGTACCCGGTGGCCATGACCTTCTGCGCCTCGGCCCGCACCACGCGCGCCACACCGGGCCAGTGCGTGAGCGCCAGGGCGAGCACGATCGCGGCGAGCGATCCGCGGAACAGCGCCACCACCACGACCGTCGCGAGCAGGTGCGGCACGGCGGCGACGGCGTCGGTGACCCGCATCAGCGCCGCGTCGACGCGCCGCCCGCCCGCCGCGGCCGCGGTCCCCACGACCACCCCGAGCACCCCGGCCAGCGCCGCGGACCCGGCGGCCACCGCCAGCGACACCCGCAGCGCCC
This sequence comes from Dietzia papillomatosis NBRC 105045, assembly GCF_001570845.1. Lineage (NCBI taxonomy): Bacteria > Bacillati > Actinomycetota > Actinomycetes > Mycobacteriales > Dietziaceae > Dietzia > Dietzia papillomatosis. Next base: position 27,488 of record NZ_BCSL01000015.1, read on the forward strand.
GCGCGACCAGCGCGGACAGGTCGTGGCCGAGGGCGTCGGTGCCCATCGGGTGCGCGGGCGTCGGCGGCAGGTCGGCGGTGAGGTAGTCGGAGGCGGTCATCGCGTCGGGCGCGAACACCGGCCAGAGCAGCGCGAACGCCACGATCGCCGCGAGCATCGCCGTTCCCGCGATCCGCCGGGCGGCCGGCCGGACCGTGACCCGCCGCGCGGCCGGGACCTCACGCATCGATCCGCACCCTCGGGTCGGCGAGCAGCAGCAGGCAGTCGGCGAACCACGTGCCGGCGAGCACGGTCAGCGACGCGGCCACGGTCACCGCGGCGAGCAGCGCGAAGTCCGCCCCGAGCGCGGCGTCGACGGTCGCGGCGGCCAGCCCGGGCCACGCGAACACGGTCTCCACGACGAGCGAGCCCACCATCACCTCGGGCACGCGGGCGCCGACCAACGCGATGAGCGGCGCCCACGCCACCGGTGCGACGTGCCTGGTCAGGACGGTCCACTCGGCGAGGCCGCGGGCGCGCGCCTCGGCGACCGGCGGGGAGTCGGCGGCCTCGGTGACCGCGCGCCGGAACGCGAGCAGCAACCACGGCACCTGCCCCGCCGCCAGCACGCACGCCGGCAGCAGCCCGTACCGCACGACCCCGCCGATGGTGGCGGCCTCGCCGGGCGGGGCGGCGCCGGCCACGGGCAGCCACCGCAGCGCCACCGCGAACACCGCGACCGAGCCGAGCGCCAGCGCGAACGTCGGCACTGAGCTGAGCGCCACCGCGAGCCCGGCCAGGGCGCGGTCCACCGTCCCGTGGGGGCGCCACGCCGCGACGAGACCGGAGATGACGACGACGACGAGCGCGATGCCCACCCCCGCCGCCGACAGCCCCACGGTCCACGGGATCCGCTCGGCGAGCACCTGCACGACGGGTTGGCGGTAGGTGGGGGAATAGCCGCCGTCGCCGGTCGCGAGTCCCGCGATCCACCGGCCCCAGGCCTGCCACCAGGGCAGATCGGTGCCCAGGGCGGTGGCGGCGGCGGAGCGGTCGGCGTCGGTCATCCGCTCGTAGCCGGAGCCGAAGTGGGCGGTCAGCGGGTTGAGCGGCGAGGCGCCGGCCAGGGTGAACGCGGCGAGCGTCACGGCGAACACCACCACCGGCGCCGCCAGTGCGCGGCGGGCGGTGAGGCGGGTGAGCTCGGCGCGGCGCTCGAGCAGGCGGCGGATCACGGGCGGGCCGTCCAGCGGGCGATCGCCCACCACGGGCCCCAGGTCGCGCCGTGGACGTGCGGTTCGAGGATCGGCGCGGGGCCGGTGTGGCCGGTGTCGCGGACGAGGTAGGTGTGCTCGAGCGTGACGAGGAACAGGTGGCCGGGATCGCGCAGGTACGCCTGCTGGGCGCGGCGGTACAGGCGGGTCCGCTCGACCGGGTCGGCGGTGTGGCGGGCGGCGCCGAGGGCGCGGTCGACGTCCTGGTTCGCGTAGCCGCCGGGGTTGTCGAGCGGGCTGGAGGTGCGGGTGGCCGAGTGCAGGGTGCGGTGGGCCTGCGTGTCGACGGTGAAGGGGTTGTCGCCGCCGCCGAGCAGGATCGCGACCTCGGAGCGTCGCGCCTCGATCTCGTCCCACGTCGCGCCCCACAGCTCGACGGCCACGCCCAGCCCGCGCAGCTGGTCGGCGACCGCCGACGCGAGCTCGCGGCGCAGGGAGTCGGCGGCGGGGTAGGCGAGGACGAACTCTGCGCGGGCGGGGGCGCCGGCTGGCGCGGTGCCGTTTGGCGCGGTGCCGTTTGGCGCGCCCGCGCGGCGGGTGAGCACCCCGTCCGGCCCGGGCCGCCACCCGGCGGCCGCGAGCAGCTCGCGGGCCTCGGCCCGCCGGGCGGCGGGGTCGGAGTCAGCGCCGACTGCGGCGTCGGTGCCCGGCTCGTGCTCGGGGTAGGCGTCGGTGATGGGGGAGGAAGCGGGCCGGCCGTGGCCGGCGAGGACGTGCTCGACCAGGGAGTGGCGGTCGATGGCGGCCGCGAGCGCCCGGCGCACCGCCGGGTCGCCGGTGAACGGGTGGGCCATGGGCAGCGCGACGGCCCGCCAGTCGGCCGAGTTGACCGACACCAGCTCCGTGCCGTCGCGGCCGGCGAGACCGGAGGCGAGGGTCGGCGGCAGGACGGTGCCGTCGACCTCCCCGGTGAGGACCATCTGGGCGCGGGCGTTCTCGTCCGGCACCGACTTCAGGACGAGGGTGTCGACCTCGGGCGCACCGTCGCGATGGTCGGGGTTGCCGGTGAGGACGGCCTCGCCCGGGGACAGGCGCTCCAGCTGGTACGGCCCGGTGCCGACGGGATCGGTGTTGAGCGTCGACGCCGCCGCCGGCCCGGGCGCGAGCCGCTCGGAGGGAGCGATGCCCAGCAGGAGACGGGCGGGCATGCCCGGGTCGGGGGCGTCGAGCCGGAACCGCACGGTGAGCGGGTCTGGGGTCTCGACGCCCGCGATGGAGGTGTAGTCCGAGGCGATGGGCGAGCCCGAGGCGGGGTCGACGACCGCGCGGTAGGTAGCGGCGACGTCGCTCGAGTCCAGGGCGCTGCCGTCGTGGAACCGCACGCCCTCGCGGAGGCGGATGGTCCAGGTCAGGCCGTCGGCGCTGACCTCGGGCTCGGCCGCCGCCAGGGCCGGCACGAGGTCGGGCAGGTGTTCGTCGTCGGCGGCGTAGGGGCGTAGCAGGCCCTCGTACAGCGGGGAGACTCCGGTGGAGCCGTATCCCGAGACCGGGTTGAACTCGCCCAGTGGCGCGGAGTCGGCCAGGACGACGCGGTCGCCGGCGTCGGTACCGAGGCCGGCGCCGGTCCCGCTGCCCGGCCCACCCGCCCCGCCGGCCGCGGGCATCGCGCAGCCCGACGCGAGCACGCCCAGTGCGACGGCGGCGCCGGCGGCGGCGTAGAACGGTCTCACGAGCAGCTCCTGCCTGCGGGGGATACGTGTCCGCCCGGACACATACTGCGGTGAGCGTAGAGACGGAATGTGTCGCCGCTGTTACGGAGGAACCGATGGACGTCGACGACTGGGCCGCCCGGTTCGACCTGCTCGCCGACCCCACCCGGCTCGGGCTCCTCGCGCACATGCACCACGCCGGACCGGGCGTCGCGACGGTGTCCGACCTGGCTGGCGCCGTGGGCATCACCCGCAACGCCGCGTCCCAGGCGCTGCGGATCCTGCGCGAGCAGGGCTGGGTGTCCGCGACCCGGGACGAGACCGACGGCCGGATCGTGCGCTACACCCTCGTCGACGAGACCGTGCACCGGATCCTGCACCTCATGGGTGCGCGACACGACTGAGCGCGGCGTAACACGGGCGACATGAGCGGGTCACCGCCGCGGAACCCGGTCTGGATACACATGGAGCGCATCGCCGGCCCTCCAGGAGAACCCATGCCCTCGCTCACACGCCTGTACACCCGCGCCGATCTGGCTCTGGCCGCCGTCGACGCCGCGGCGGTGCGGCGATTCCCCGACACGCCACCCACCCGGCAGCCCGTGCACACCCTGTACCTGCCCGCCGACCGCGTCGGCGCCGGCGTGGTGGCCGAGACGGGGGCGGCCGCGCTCGCGGCGTTCGACGAGCACCTGCCGAACCCCGGTGCCCTGCGGAGGGTGTTCAGGGCATGCCTGGTCAGCGGTGGTGCGGAGGGCCAGACAGAGTCCTCGGAGCTCCACGCACTGGTCCGGGCCAAGCTCGAGCGGGAGCCGATCGAGGACCTGCGCATCGACTTCGAGGACGGCTTCACCCAGCGCGGCATACCCGCCGTGCTGCGCGACTGCGCCGAGGACGCCCACGTCGACCGGGTGCTCGCCGAGGTGGTGACCCGGCCCGGCGACGCCCTGCCGCCGTTCTGGGGACTGCGCTTCGGCTCCTTCGACCCGACCACCCGGCGCCGGGGAATCCGGACCTTCGTCCGGGTGGTCGAGGGTCTCGCCGCCGCGCCGGACCGCGACTCCCTGCTGGCCGGGTTCCGGCCCACCCTGCCAAAGGTCACCGCCGTCGAGCAGGTGCGCGTCATGGCCGCGCTGTGCCGCGACCTCGAGTCCGCCCACGGTCTGGCCGCGGGCACGCTGCGGTTCGAGATCCAGATCGAGACCCCCCAGTCGATCTGCGGCCCCGACGGCACGGCGCTGGTCGCGCGGCTCGTCCACGCCGCCGACGGCCGCTGCGTCGGGCTGCACTACGGCACCTACGACTACTCGGCCTCCCTCGGTATCGCCGCCGCGTACCAGGCCATGGACCACCCGGCCGCCGACCACGCCAAGGCCGTCATGCAGGTCGCCGCCGCCGGCACCGGCGTCGCACTGTCGGACGGGTCGACCAACCGACTGCCCGTCGGCGAGGCCGACGCGGTCCACGACGCCTGGCGGTTACACGCCACGCTCGTCGACCGCTCCCTGCGCCGCGGCTTCTACCAGGGGTGGGACCTGCACCCCGCCCAGCTCGTCTCCCGCTACGTGGCGACCTACGCCTTCTACCGCCGCTCGGTGCCCGACGCGTGCGCCCGGCTCGCCGCCTACCTCGGCACCGGACCCGACGCCGGCTACCTCGACGAACCCGCCACCGCCCGCGCCCTGGCCGCGTTCTGCCTGCGCGCCCTCGACTGCGATGCCGTCACCGCCGACGAGATCACCACCCGCGCCGGACTCGGCCGGGATGACCTGGTCACCCTGACCCGGCCGGGAGCCCGACCACAGGAGAGCAGATGACCCACCCCGACCTCGTGATCCGGGCGCCCCGGGCGATCGTCGACGGCGCGGAGAGATCCGCCCTCGTCGTCGTCGCCGATGGCACCATCACCACCGTCGACACCGCGCCGGGCGCCCTCGACCGGCCACCCACCGGTGCCCGGACGGTGACCCTGCCCGGCGACACCGTCCTCCTGCCCGGCCTGGTCGACACGCACGTGCACGTCAACGAACCCGGCCGCACCGACTGGGAGGGATTCGCCAGCGCCACCCGCGCCGCGGCGTGCGGCGGCGTGGCCACCCTCATCGACATGCCGCTCAACTCCAGCCCCGTCACCACCAGCCCCGCCGCGCTCGACGCCAAGCTCGCCAGTACGCCCGGGACACTGCACGTCGACGTCGGATTCTGGGGCGGAGCGGTGCCGGAGAACCTCGGTCGACTTCGCGCACTGTGGGACCGCGGCGTGTTCGGGTTCAAGTGCTTCCTGCTGCACTCGGGCATCGACGAGTTCCCGCCACTGGACCCCGCGCAGATGGAGGCGGCCATGGCCGAGATCGCGGGGTTCGGTGGGCTGCTCATCGTGCACGCCGAGGACGCCGGCACCATCGCAGCGCAGACGCCGCCGTCGGGTCCCGCGTACGCCGGGTTTCTCGCCTCGCGGCCCGTCGACGCCGAGGTGCGCGCGATCGCGCAGGTCATCGACGGCGTCCGCCGCACCGGGTGCCGCGCCCACATCCTGCACCTGTCCGCCGCAGCTGCGCTACCGCTCATCCGCGACGCCAAGGCCGAGGGGCTGCCGCTGACCGCGGAGACGTGCCCGCACTACCTGTCGCTGTTCTCCGAGGAGATCCAGCCCGGCGCCACCCACTACAAGTGTTGCCCGCCGATCCGCGAGGCCGGTAACCGCGAGGCGCTGTGGGAAGGGCTGCGCGACGGGACGATCGACCTGGTCGTCTCCGACCACTCGCCGTGCGTGCCCGAGCTCAAGCGCTTCGACACCGGCGACTTCGGGCAGGCGTGGGGCGGGATCGCCTCGGTGCAGCTGGGACTGCCGATCATGTGGTCCGAGGCCCGCCGGCGAGGGATGGGCCTCGCCGACGTGGTGCGGTGGATGGCCTCGGCGCCCGCCGCGTTCGCGGGCCTGTCCGACCGGGGCGCGATCCGTCCCGGCGCCCGCGCCGACCTGGTGGTCCTCTCGCCCGACGACGCGTTCGTCGTGCTGCCCGAGCGGCTCCAACACAAGAACCCCGTCACCGCCTACGCCGAACGCGCCCTCGCCGGTGTGGTGCGCGAGGTCTACCTGGCCGGCCGGCGCGTGGACCTCGGCCAGCCCGCCGCCGGTCGGCCGGTGACCAGGCCCGGCGCCCCGGAACTCAGTCCCGCCACCCCGCCCGCCCGAACGGAGATCCCCACATGACCGCCGCCTCACCCCCCACGCCCGCCTTCCTCGCCCTCCCGGACCTGGCCTCGCGTGCCCTGGCCGGCGCGGTCGTGTACGCCGACGACGAGTTCTTCGCCGAGAAGGAGAACCTGATCCTGCCCGGGGAGCCCCTGTTCGACCCGACCCTGTTCGGGCACAAGGGCAAGATCTACGACGGGTGGGAGACGCGGCGGCGGCGCACGCCGGGCCACGACGCGGCGATCATCCGGCTGGGCGTGCCGGGCGTGGTCCGGGGCGTCGTGGTGGACACCGCCTTCTTCCGCGGAAACTACCCGCCGCAGGTCGCGCTGGACGGGGCGTGGATCGACGGCTATCCGGACCTCGGGCAGCTCGCCGCGGCGCCGTGGCGGCCGCTGGTCGAACCGTCGTCCGCGCAGGGCGACACCCGGAACCCGTACGCGGTGGCCGACGAGCACCCCGTGACGCACGTGCGGCTGCGGATGATCCCCGACGGCGGCGTCGCCCGGCTGCGCGTGCACGGCGAACCGACCCCTGACCCGCGTTTCCTCGCCGGGACCGTGGACCTCGCGGCGGCGGAGAACGGCGGCCGGGTCATGGACTGCTCCGACCTGTTCTACTCGTCGCCGGCCAACATCATCGCGCCCGGCCGGTCCCGCCACATGGGCGAGGGCTGGGAGAACGCGCGCCGCCGCGACAACGGCAACGACCACGTGACGGTGGCACTCGCGGACGCCGGCACGGTGGACCACGTGGAGATCGACACCTCCTACTACATCGGTAACGCCCCCGGTTCGGGGTCCCTGCACGGCATCCGCAGGGCCGAGGACCTCGAGCGACCCGAGGCGTGGGTCGAGCTCGTGCCCCGAACCCCGCTGCAGCCGGACACCCGTCACCGGTTCCTCGTGCCTCACACCGAACCGGTGCGGTTCGTCCGCCTCGACGTCTTCCCCGACGGCGGCATCGCGCGGCTTCGTGTGCACGGCCGGCTCACCTCGGACGCGCTCGAGGCGATGGCGGCGCGGCTGCCGCGGGGCTGATCTGCGCCCACGCGCCGTAACAGCCCGCGCCCCCGCGCGAAACACCGCGGCAACCCGGCCGCGCCACGATGAGCGCATGGAGCGCGTCCTCGAGACCTTGAGCAGATGGCGGGCCGAGGGCGTGCCGTGCGCCCTGGCCCGTGTCGTGGCCACGGGCGGGTCGGCTCCGCTCGCGCCCGGCACGGCGATGGTCGTCGCCGCGACCGGCGCGGTGGCGGGCGGGGTGTCCGGGGGCTGCGTCGACGGTGCCGTGTTCACGCTGTGCCAGCAGGTCCTCGACGACGGGCGCCCGGTCACCACGGTGTTCGGTCCCGACGGTGACGAGCTCCTCGGCGTCGGCCCCACCTGCGGTGGGAACCTGGAGGTGTTCGTCGAACTCCTCCCGCCGCGCGCCGGCCAGGGCTCGCGCGCGGCCCACCCCGTCGACGTGCTCGCGCGCGCCGTGGGGGAGGGCCGGCCCGCGGTGGCGGCGACCGTCCTCGACGGCCCCCGCGCCGGTGAGTGGGCGGTCCGTGCCCCCGGCGGTGACGGCGACAGGGATGACGACAGGGACGACGACGAGGTGCCGCCGTGGGCGCGCGGGCCGATGGCGGCGGCGGACGCCGGCGCCGCGGGACCGGCGGTGGTGCCCGCCGAGATCGCCGGGCGGGCGAGTCGCGTGTTCGTGCACCCGCTCGTGGCCCCGCGGTTGCTGGTGTTCGGCGCGACCGCGTTCGCCGAGGCGCTGGTCCCACTGGGGGCGGGGCTGGGATACCGGGTGACGGTGTGCGATGCGAGGCCGGTTTTCGCCGCGGCCGGGCGGTTCCCCGCCGCGGAACAGGTCGTCCGGTGCTGGCCGGACGAGTTCCTGCGGCGGACCCCGGTGGACGCCACCACGGCGATCTGCGTCCTGACGCACGACCCGAAGTTCGACATCCCGCTGCTGCTCGCGGCCCTGAACACCGCAGCTGGGTACGTGGGTGCGATGGGCAGCAGACGGACCCACGCCGAGCGGGTCGCGCGGCTCTCCGAGCTCGGCGTGAGTGAGGCCGAGTTGAGCCGACTCTCCGCGCCGATCGGTCTCGACCTCGGCGCCCGTACTGCTGCCGAGACCGCCCTGTCGATCGCCGCCGAGTTGGTGGCCCGCCGCAGGGGCGGCACCGGCGCGCGACTGGTGGAGATGGACACGTCGATCCACCGTCGCGCGCCGAGTTCTGCTGTCCCGGCCCCTGACCCGCCGTCGCCGCCGTCGCCCCCCCCCTGCCTTCGACCGACACCACCGACGCACTTCCGGGAGGAAACACATGACCACTGACCAGACCGTCCCCGACCTGGCCGTCCGCGACCAGAACGTCCCCGACCAGACCGTCCCCGACCAGACCGCCTTCCACGTACCGATCGTGGACCTGACGCCGTACGTCGCCACCGGGTCTGACGAGGGGGCCGCCGAGGGGACCGCCGACGATCGAACCCGCGTCGCCCGCGAGATCGACGACGCGTGCTCGACGGTCGGATTCATCCAGATCGTCGGTCACGGCATCCCACCGGAGGTGATCGACGGACTGGCGGGCGCTATCGACGACTTCTTCGCCTTGCCGCTGGAGACGAAGAAGGCCTACCGCGTGGCCGGCGCCAACCGCGGGTACAGCCCGCCGAAGAGCGAATCCCTCAGTCTCAGCCTGGGGGTGGAGTCCGCCGACCGGATGAACGACTTCTTCGAGGCGTTCAACGTCGGTGTGGAGGCTCGCTCGTTCACCGGACTGGGGCTGTCGGAGGACGACTACGGCATCAACGTCTGGCCCGAGGTAGCGCACTTCCGCGAACGCGTCGAGACCTACTTCAGCGAGGCGTCCCGCGTCGCGCGCGTGCTCACGCGGGTCTTCGCCGATGCCCTGGGCCAGCCGCCGGAGCTGTTCGACCGGCTCACCGACCATTCGATCGACGTCCTCCGCATGGTCAATTATGCCCTCGACGAGGGGCCGGTCACCCTCGACGGCGACCTCCGCGGGATGGGCGAGCACACCGACTTCGGCCTCGTCACCGTCCTCTGGGCCGACAGGGTCGCGGGCCTGCAGGTTCTCGGCCCCGGCGGGGTCTGGCATGACGTGCAGCCCGTCGAGGGCGGCCTGCTGGTCAATCTCGGGGACCTCACCGCCCGCCTCACCAACGACCGGTGGATGTCGACCCTGCACCGCGTCGCCCCGCCCGTCGTCGACGGCCGGATCATGCGCCGCCGCTCGGCCGCGTTCTTCCACGACGGGAACGTCGACGCCGTCGTAGAGACCCTGCCCGAGTTCGCCGGCCCGGGCGGGGACGCCTACGACCCCGTCACGGTCCGAGACCACATCGCCGCGAAGCTCGCCGGCTCCCGTCACGGCAAGGCCAACACCGCGGCGGTCCGAGAGGCAGCCAGAGTCCGCGCGGCAGCGCACCCACCCCTCTCCGCGGCCCCGGCCGTCCACGGGCCGTCGGCTGGGCGGTGACCACCGCCGCCACACCGGCCTCACGGCGCCGTAACACCACCGAAAAGCGGCGCTGCCAGACTCAGGATCGACACCGCGACGGTGCGGTCGGCCCCGCCGACCCGGCCGGCGGGGCGACCGACGCCCCGACGGACGAGTCATTCGTCAGGCAGCGGCGCGGAGTCCGCCCGGGCGCAGGACCCGGGCACGCCCGGAAGCCCCGGGCCAGACGCCACAGGAGACGTCCATGACCTCCGTGATCTCCGAGATCCCCCAGCTCGACCACGCGACCGGGTCCCGTCGCCTGCCCGACGCCGACGCCCGACTGGCGCGGCTCGCCGCGCGCGTGCGCGAGGACATCGAGACCACCAGCCACGTCCGCGACTGGATCCCCCGCGACGACAGCTCGCCCGACCTGGACGTCCTCGTCATCGGCGGCGGTCAGGCCGGGCTGGGAACCGCGTTCGCGCTGGGGCGCCAACGCATCGACCGCGTCCTCGTGGTGGACGACGGCCCGGCAGACCGCGTGGGCTGCTGGGATCGCTACGCCCGCATGCACACTCTGCGGAGCCCCAAGCACATGCGCAGCATCGAGTTCGACGTCCCGTCGCTGCACGTCCGCCGGTGGTTCGAGGCCGTCTACGGCGAGGAGGCGTGGGCGGAGATCGACCTCGTGCCGCGGCTGGACTGGAACGACTACCTGCGGTGGTATCGCGACATCACCGGCCTCACGGTGCGCCACCACACTCGGGTGACCGCCGTGCACCGGCCCACGACGCCGGACGGCCCCTTCACCGTGGAGCTGACGGGCGCTGGCACGGGCGGCAATGCGGCCGGCACGTCGGTGACCGCGCGGCGGATCGTCTTCTCGCTCGGGTTGGCCGGCGGCGGCGGGCAGCGCGTGCCGGGTGTCGTCCGGTCGCTGCCACGCGAGCGGTGGTTCCACACCGAGGATCCGATCGACTTCGACGCCCTGCGCGGCCTGCGGGTGGCCGTCCTCGGTGGCGGGGCCTCGGGATTCGACAACGCTGCCACCGCGCTGGACCACGGTGCCGCGCGTGCGGACGTGTTCCTGCGCCGCGAGACCGTCCCCGGCTCCAACCCCTTGCGTTGGATGGAGTTCCCCGGGATGCAGGAACGCTTCTACGACCTGGACGACCGGGCCAAGTGGGACTTCACCCTCCTCAGCGGCGGTCTGCCGCAGCCGCCCACCCAGCACACGGTGTGGCGCTGCTTCGCCCACCCCGACTTCGCCCTGCACACCGGCTGCGGGTGGGACGGCGTCGAGGTGGTCGACGACGGCGCGGGCGGGAGCGAGCTTGCGATCGACACCCACGCCGGCCGTGTCCGTGCCGACGTCGTGATCAGCGCCACCGGATACGAGGTCGACCTGCGGCGTCGCCCGGAGCTGTCCGAGTTCGTCGACGACATCGCGCTGTGGGCGGACGTCCACGACTTCGCCGCGGACCACCCCGCGGGCCGCAGCCCCTACCTCGGGCCGGGTTTCGAGTTCACCGAGCGACACCCGGGGACCGCGCCGTGGATCACGCGGCTGCACCACTTCTCCACCGGCGCACGCACCTCGATGGGGGTCACCGGCAACCAACTCTCGGGGATCTACGGCGGGATCAGCCGGATCGCGGGGACCGTCACGACGGCGATCACCCGGGAGAACTGGGGTCGCCTGGCCTCCGACTTCGCCGACTTCGAGTTCCGCGAGGTGCACACGGTCGGCCCGCACGGCCCCACGGACGGACCGTATCCCACCCGGCCGAGGTACTGACATCGCGATGGCCTCAGAACGGTGGCGGGACATCGTCGACCGGTCCGGGTGGTCTAATCTCGGGCTCCCGACGAGGACGCTGTCGTTCGGTCTCGGCCATCGCGCGGAACCGGCGGCGGTCAGCAGCGCGCCGGTGCCGCAGGTGCGGCCGCCGCCGCGCGATCGCTGAACCGCTGCCGGTCCGGCCCGCTTCGGCGGCCTCCTGCTGTCGGTGACTGGACTCGGAATGCCGCGGCGCGGCGAGACCCGCCAGTGGCCCGGTGGGCTGACTCGCGACGCGGGTGCCGGGGTCCGGGTCCGGATGGTTCGGCCCGTGCATCCAGATGTAGGTGCCGTCCACGTCTCGGTAGTACGCCCAGATGCCGTCGGTCTTGAGTCGGTGATGGCATCGGCACAGTGATCCCAGGTCATCGGATGTGGTGTGGCCACCCCGGTCTGGATCGTCGTGGTCGAACGGGATGATGTGATCGAGGTCCGATTTCTCGGCGGGCGTCTGACATCCGGGGAAGACGCAGGTGCCGTCGCGCCCCCGACAGAAACGTGCGAGGGCTCCCGAGGGGGTGTATCGGAGGGCGGCGTCGGAGTCGGGGTCGGCCAGGTCCGCGAGGGAATCGATCCTGCGGCGGGCGCTGCGCTCGAGTTCGTCGGCGGTGTGGCCGGTGACGGGGCCGTATCCAGCCAGCGTCACGCCGCGGTTGTCCGGGGTGCCGTCGTCGTAGGCGTTGATGATCACGCGCCGTGCGGCGGTGCGGGCCTCTGGGTCGGTGGGATGCTCGCCGTCGGGATCGGGCAGGCAGGCCCACCCGCGGCTGAGGGCCAGCAACCCGGCGGCACGGAGTTGCCCGATCGACCGTGGATCGTCCTTCGAGGCGGTCCGGGCGATGGCCTCGATACGGTCCGCGATCTCCACAGCCGATTCCGCGGTGAGAGTGGCGGAGATGAGTGCCCGGTCGTCGGCCAGCGGGATCATCTCCACGTCCTCGTCCTGCCGCGCCTGGCGGGCCCGGGCGTCGGCCCCCACCGGATCGCAGGCCCGGACCGTCTTTCCGAGCATCTTGCGCAGGGGCCCGGGCCGGGGCGGATGGGTGCGGCGTCTCGTGGGGGCCAGCCCCTCGCTAATCCTCCGGTCGAGCTCCGGCATCAGGTGGTCGGCGACCATCGCCGTCTCCTCGGCGATGGTGTGGGCTGCGAGGAGCCCGATCCACCCGGTCGCCACCAGCGCCGCGGTGCGGGGGAGCCGTTCGGTGAGCTCGACGGCAGTGGTGACGAGCCTGGTCGCCCGGTGGCGAGACATACCCATCGAGACGCCGAGCATGGAGGCCGCAGTTTCCCAGGGATCGCGGTACCGGTCTCGATCGCCCGCGAGTTGCACGCAGTCGTAGGCGAAGGCGAGCGAGCGGCCCTCGGCGGCGTTGATGACTCGTTGCGCCAGGTAGCCGTGTCGCTGGTTGACGTCCCACTCGCTGAAGGCGTCGGGCACGATGACCTCCAACTCGGGCCCGGTCGCGGTGCGGAACCCCGGTGGAGGAAAGGGCGGGTCCCCGGTGTCCTCGGGCCCGGGATGGACTGCGGGGCTCTCCTCGCCGGCTCGGCTCGGTCGGTCCCGGTGCTGTCCCTCTGACTCGGACGCGCGCGTGTCTTTCGTAGCCATGATTCGACGCTATGTTCGAGATACGACATCGTCTGGCGGCATCGGCCGGAGCGGGCTCGACCGGACCCTGTCGGACGGACCGCCGAAATGGCGCGTGCGTGCGCTGACCTGCGGTGCCCTGCGGACGCCGCGCAGGGCACCCCAGGTCAGAATGTCGCCGAGGTTTCCCGGCGGGTGGCGCGGCAGGGGAGGGCCGTGTCGCGACCACTCGGTAGGTGCGTCGGCGGATGGGGGCATGCCGCAGCCCTGCCCAAGGGTCCGACCTGGGGTGCCCTGCTCGCGGTGTGCAGGGCACCCCAGGTCGCGGCCTCGGGCGACCGGGCGACCCCGAGCGCCTGGGGTGCTGAGGCATGCGGCCGGACCGGTGCCCTCAGCCGGGCCTGGCCACGATGAGGCAGGCCTGCTCGCCCTGGGGGACATACCAGCGGTGGGGCAGGGTGCCGTCGTAACGGGCCACGTCGCCGACGTCGAGTCGGCTCGTCGCGCCGCCGACGTCGAGCAGGATGGTGCCGCGGGTGACGTAGAGCCACTCGTTGCCGGGGTGCTCGAAGAGCCGGCCGGGGACGTGGTTGGTTTCGACGAACTCGAGGAACTGGGTACCGTTCGGGCCGCCGGGGAGGAGGCGGGTGTGTCCGCCGACGGTGCCTTCCGAGCGGGTGAGCACAGCCCCCTCTGTGGCGCGACGAATGTCCACGCCGCGATCGGGGGAGCCGGGGCCCGCTGCGGGGTCAGTGGTGGAGCTGACCGCTTCCAACAAGTGGGCCTGCGTGGTGCCGAGTGCGTGGGCCAAGCCCTCGAGCGTGGCCATGCTCGGGGCGGCCTTGCCCCGCTCTATCTGGCTCAGGAACGGCTGCGAGATCCCGGCTTGACCCGCTACCTCGACGAGCGTTAGTCCGAGCTGGCGGCGGTGGTGACGGATGCGCGCGCCGAGGCGTTCCTGGCCGTCGCCTTGAGCGGTGCTCATCTGTCCTCCTGGCGGGCTGGCGGTCTGGCGGTCTGGCGGTCGGTGGACGGACGGGTCGGTTACACACCGGAACCATGAGGTAATCGCCCGGCAACACGGAACCACCAGACTCAGCGCTATTGACGAGGTCAATATCCCGCGTCTGGCTCGGAATGACAAGCGCTACTCCAGCGGCCGCTGCGGGACCGTTCGGCAGAGCAGGAGAACAGGGTCCGTGGACATACTCACCCTCCAGCGCGGGACCGCCGCGCCTACGACCCCGGCCCCGAATCTGGCCCAGACACCTGCGCCGGCGCAGTGGGCACCGGCGCGCGCCACCGCCCCCGGTACGACGAAACACCCGCGGCAGGTCGACCGCATCGCCGGGGTGCGACTGGTCGACGGTCGCGTGGTCGACCTGGACATCGTCGGCGACACGGTCGTGGCGGTCCGCGCCCCAGGCGGCGCCGGCGATGTCGGCGGTTGCGCCGCCAGTCTCACCGGTGCCGCGGCGGCTCCGGGCCCGGCGATCATCGACGGCCGCGGCTTTCTCGCTCTGACGGCGCCGGCCGAGCCGCACGCCCACCTCGACAAGGCGCTGAGCTGGGGCTCGACCCGCCCACCGGGGTGTGACCTCGGCGAAGCGATCGAGGCCTGGCGGGCCCACGCCGCGACCGTGGACACCCACGAGATCCACGCCCGTGCCCTGATCGCCGCGCGGCGCCTGGTGGCCAACGGCACGACGGCGGTCCGGAGCCACGTGGATCTGCACTCCGACGGCGACCCGCTCCGCGGCGTGCGGGCCCTCGTGCGGGTCCGTGACGAGCTCGCCGAGGTGCTGGACCTCCAGATTGCCGTGATGGTCCGCGAGGAGGACAGCGGCGCCCGCGTCCGAGCCGCGATCGCGGCCGGGGCTGACCTCATCGGCGGCGCCCCGCATCTGGCCACGGACACCGCCGCCGAGACCCACCGGCTCGTCGACCTCGCCGAGGAACTGGGCACAGGCGTCGACCTGCACGTCGACGAGTTCCTAGACGGGGACCACGCCATGCTCGGCCCGTTCACCGACAGGGTAGCGGCGTGGGAGCCCGGTCGGATCCGGACCGCGGGGCACTGCTGTCGGATCGGCGCCCTGGACGCCGCCAGGCAGGCGGGCGCGGCCGTCGCGCTGAGCGGGGCGGGCGTCGGGGTGGTGACGCTGCCGATCACCAACCTCTACCTGCAGGGCCGTGCCGAGTGCACGTCCACTCCGCGCGGCCTGCCGCCGATCCGCACACTCCTCGACGGCGGCGTCACCGTGGCGGCGGGTGCCGACAACGTCCGCGACCCCTTCAACCCGGTGGGCCGCTCCGACGCCACCGAGACCGCGATGTTGCTGGTCGTGGCAGCCCACCTCGACATGGACACCGCGTGGCACCTGGTCACCGACGGCGCCCGCGAGGTCATGGGCCTGCCGCCCGCCGGCCCCGAGGTCGGTCGCCGCGCCGATCTGCTGCTCGTCCGCGCCAGTGGGATCGACGACGTGATCGCCGACGCGCCCGCCGACCGGATCGTCCTGCGAGCAGGCCGCGTGGTGTCCGCGAGGGCAGCCCTCGTCGTCGACCCCTTCACGCCGTCCAGCGCCGCCCCGACCCCCGCGACCACCACCCCCGCCACGAGTGAGGAGACCCCATGACCACGCCCTCGGTCACCACCCAGTCCACTGCGCCGACCACATCACCACCCACCGCCTCGCCCGGCTCCGAGCTCCTCGGCTTCTCCGACGTCGGCGTGACCTACCCCAACGGCACCCGCGCGCTCGACGGCGTCGACCTGCGGATCCGCGCAGGCGAGTTCGTCAGCGTGGTGGGCCCCTCCGGCTGCGGCAAGTCGACGCTGCTCAGCCTGGCCTCTGGGCTGGCCACGCACACCGACGGCTACATGCAGACCGGGACCGACCGCATCGGCTACGTCTTCCAGGACGCGACCCTGCTGCCGTGGCGCACCGTCGCGCAGAACGTGGAGATGCTCGCCGAACTCGACGGCATCCCCCGAGTCGAGCGGCGCGACCGCGCGGCGGCAGCGATCGAACTGGTGGGCCTCGCCGGGTTCGAGCAGTCGCTGCCCCGCGAGCTCTCCGGCGGCATGAAGATGCGCGTCTCCCTGGCGCGGTCCCTGACGTTGGATCCGGAGTTGTTCCTGTTCGACGAGCCGTTCGGGGCGCTCGATGAGATCACCCGCCAGCGGCTCGGCGACGAGCTGTTGGGGCTGTTCGCGGCCAAGCGGTTCGCCGGGCTCTTCATCACCCACTCGGTCGCGGAGGCGGTGTACCTGTCCACCCGTGTGGTGGTCATGTCCGGCCGGCCGGGGCGCATCGTCCACTCGGTCGACGTGCCGTTCGGCCCGGCGCGCGACCCCGAGATCCGCTACACGGCGGAATACATCAACCTCGTCGGCGAGGTTTCCCAGGCGCTCGAGGAGGCACACTGATGAGAGGCACACTGATGAACGGGATCACCGCCCGCGCCTCCGGGCCGACTGTGGGTACCGACGGCGACGACGAGGTCATCACCTCCGACGTGGGCAGCGACCCCGTCACGGGACCGGCCGGGGGAGCGGAGACGCCCCCGGTGGTCCGTAGCCGGCAGTGGCTGTCGGCCGACGGACCCGCGGTGCGCTACGGTGGGCCGCTCGCGGTTCTCGCCGCGGTGCTGGGCCTGTGGTACTTCGTGAGCTACGCGGTGCTCGAACCGTCGCGGCGGTTCCTGCTGCCGGCGCCGCACGTGGTGGTCACTGACGGCCTGTTCGGGCCCGACATGCCGGACATGCTCGAGGCGCTCGGGCGGACCGCGACCGTCGCGCTGACCGGGCTGGCGATCGCGTTCGTGATCGGAGTGGTGTGGGCGGTCGTGATGAGTCAGGAGAAGTGGGCCGAGCGCTCGCTGTTCCCGTACGCGGTGGTGCTGCAGTGCATCCCGATCCTCGCGCTGGTGCCGCTCATCGGGTTCTGGTTCGGCTTCGGTTTCACCGCCCGGGTGTTCGTGTGCGTGCTCATCGCGTTGTTCCCGATCGTCTCCAACACCCTGTTCGGGCTGAAGTCCGTCGACCCGGGCCTGCGCCGGCTCTTCACGCTGCACCACGCCGGCCGGTTGACGGTGCTGCGCAAGCTCGAGGCCCCCGCCGCCCTGCCGGCGCTGTTCGAGGGTCTGCGGGTGGCGGCCGGGCTGTCGGTGGTCGGCGCGATCGTCGGCGACTTCTTCTTCAAGCAGGGGGAGCCGGGGATCGGCATCCTCATCGACACCTTCCGGGCGCGGCTGCAGGCGCCGGAGTTGTTCGCCTCGATCATCCTGGCCTCCCTGCTCGGCGTGGCCGTGTTCCTGTTCTTCGGCCTGCTCTCGCGCCGGGTCGTGGGGAGTTGGTACAACCCGGACACCGATCGCTAGTCGCTACCGTGCGTCACCAGCCGTAACGACACACGACCGAACCCGCAACACCGCCGAAACACGGCCGATGTTCACTCTTCGTTATTGATCACATCAATACGCCCATCGGCACCCTTCACCCGCCATCCGATCCAGGAGTTCCCATGCGACGAACCGTCACCCGCACCGACACCCCCCGTCCCACCGCGCCCCGGTCCGCAGTCTCCGTGGCCGCGCTGTGCGCCCTCGGCGCCGTCACCCTCACCGCCTGCGGCGGCTCCGAGTCCGCAGAGGCCTCCGGCTACAGCGGCGAGATCGGCGCGGTCGACCTCAGCGACGTGTGCGCGGAGAAGATCGTGGTCCAGACCGACTGGAACCCCGAGGCCGAGCACGGCCACCTCTACGAACTGCTGGGCCCCGAGCCGACCATCGACGCCGGCGCCAAGTCGGTCTCCGGGCCGCTGTTCGCCTCCGGCGAGTACACCGGCGTGGACATCGAGGTCAGAGCCGGCGGCCCGGCCATCGGGTTCCAGCAGGTCACCGCACAGATGTACCAGGACCCCGACATCATGCTCGGCTACGTGGACGCCGACCAGGCGGTCCAGAACTCGCTGAACAACCCCACCATCGGCGTCTTCGCGCCGCTCGACATCAACCCGCAGATGATCATGTGGGACCCCGAGACCTACCCGGACGTCGAGACGGTCGCCGACCTCAAGGACGAGAACACCAGGGTCCTGTACTTCGAGGGCAACGCCTACATGGACTACCTCCTCGGTGAGGGCGTCCTCGACCCCGCCCAGGTTGACGGCAGCTACGACGGCTCGCCCTCGAACTTCGTCGCCTCCGGCGGCGCGGTCGCCCAGCAGGGCTTCGCCAGCGCCGAACCGTTCATCTACGAGAACGAGGTCCCCGAATGGGGAAAGCCGGTCGCCTACCAGCTGCTCCACGACCTCGGCTACCCGATCTACAAGTCGATGATGGCCGTCCGTAGCGCCGAACTCGAGGACGACGCCGCGTGCCTCGAGAAGCTGGTGCCCGTGCTGCAGCAGGCAGAGGTCGAGTACTTCGAGGACCCGGCGCGCACCAACGCGGTGATCGTCGACGCCGTCGAGCAGTTCAACACCGGCTGGGTCTACAGCGCCGAGCTCGCCGACTTCGCGGTCGAGGCCATGCTCGAGCGCGAGCTGGTTGGCAACGGCCCCAACGCCACGATCGGTGACTTCGAGGAGGACCGCCTCGCCGACATGGTCTCCAAGGTCAAGGGCGTCTACGAGGCCGCGAACGTCGAGATCGCCGCCGACGTCTCGCCCGAGACCGTCGCCACCAACCGCTTCATCGACCCGGCCATCGGGCTCAAGTGACCGGTGCTCGAGTGAGCCCTGCCGCCCTATCCGAACGGAGACCCTCGTGACCGCGACAGCCACCGACGCGACCACCCACGCGACCGCCGATGTCGCCGGCCTGGTCGACGACCTGCTCGAGCTGCTCGGCCCCGACGCCGTCCGCACCGACGACCATGCCCTGGACAGGGCCTCCAGGGACGGCTCCTACCTCAGCCCGATCCTGCGGGCCCAGTGGCCGATCGGCCGCCCCGAGGTGGTGTGCCGACCGACCACCGTGGAGCAGGTGTCCGCCGTGGTCCGCGCGGCCGTGCGCCGCCGCGTGCCTATCACCTCGCGGGGAAAGGGCACCGGCAACTACGGGCAGGTCGTCCCCCTGCACGGCGGGCTCGTGCTGGACATGACCGCGCTGCGCGGGATCGACCACGTGGACCCGGAGGCGGGTGTGGTCACCGCCGAGGCCGGCGTCCGGATGCTCACGTTGGAGAAGCGGCTGGCCGACCGGCACGGCAGACAGCTGTGGATGTACCCCTCGACCGTGCAGTCCACGTTGGGCGGCTTCCTCGCCGGGGGGTCGGCCGGCACCGGCACGATCGTGCACGGCCGCAACCACGAGGGGTTCGTCGAGGCGCTCGACGTGGTGTTCGCCCACGAGGACGCCGAGATCGTCCACCTGGAGGGGGCGGACGCCCAGCCGTTCGTCCACACCTACGGCGTCGCGGGGATCATCGTGCGCGCGACGGTCCGGATCGAGCCGCTTCAGGACTGGCGGTGCGTGTACGCGAGCTTCGCCGACCACCACGAGGCGTTCGACGCCGTGCGGCGGGTGCACCGGGTCGAGCCGGCGCCGCGCCTGTGTTCGGCCGACGGGGCGCACGTCGCGTCCTGCCTGCCCGACGACGACGCGATCCCCGCGGGACGGGCGAGCCTGCGGACGATCGTCGACGCCGCCGCGGTCGAGCAGGTCGAGGCGGTCGTCGTCGAGGCCGGGGGAGTGGTCGAGGCGGTCCGCAAGGGGGTCAACGAGTCGATCAAGGTCTCCACCCTGTCGTACAACCACCCGACCCACTGGCTGCAGAAGGCCGAACCGGACACGTGGTTCCACATGGAATGCCAGGGCGACGCACTGGTCGAGCGACTCGACGAGGTGGAGGCCGTCTACCCGGGCGGCACCCTCCACCTCGAGGCCGGCCACGGGCGGATGTTCGGGATGCTCAACGGTCACTTCACCACGGCCGAGGCGGCATACGAGGGCGTGCCCGCGCTCGAGGCCCTCGGGGTGCGCGTGCACTCGCCGCACCAGTACCGGGTGGACCACGGCACCGAGGCCGTCCGGGCCCTGGCGGCACGTACTGACCCGTTCGGCCTGCTCAACCCGGGCCGGTGGGACGCGTGATCGGGCGGCAGCGGCGCTACGCCGACCTCACCACCGTCGAGGCCGCTCGCGTCGGGGTCGAGGATCCGATCGCCGTGATCCCCGCCGGCGCGATCGAGCCCCACGGCCCGCACCTGCCGCTGGCGACCGACCTGCTCGTCGCCGAGCACGTGGCCGCCCGCGCGGTGGCCGCCGCCGGTGAGGCGGGCGTGGATGCCTGGCTGATGCCCGCGCTCGGATACACCAAGAGCGACGAGCACGCCAACCTCACCGGGGCCCTGTGGATCAGCGGCGAGACACTGTTCCGGCAGGTCGTTGAGCTGGGGTCGGCGCTGCGGGCCAGTGGGTTCGGGCGGGTGTTGTTCGTCAACTGCCACGGCGGCAACTCGGCGCTACTCGAGGTGGCGCTGCGAGAACTGCGCCGCCGCTCCGGCTTGCGGACCTTCCTCTACGCCGGCCGGGCCGAACCGGGCCCCACCGAGCTGGGAATGGGTATCCACGCCGGGTGGGCGGAGACGTCGATGATGCTGCACCTGCATCCCGAGCTGGTCGACATGTCCGCGGCTGAGGCGAGGGTGCCGGACGGGATCGCCGGCTGCGAGCACATCGGGTTCACCGGCCCGGTGAAGTTCGGCTGGCTGGCCGATGACCTGTCCGACACCGGGGTGATCGGCGATCCGACCGGGGCCGACGCCGACACCGGCGTGCGGTTGGTGGCCCGGCACGTGGAGACCGTGGTCGGCGCGCTGGGCGAGATCGCCGCGTTCGACCCGGCGCGAGGCGTCACGGCCGTCGCGACCGCGGCCGCTGCTCACTCTGTCGGTCGAGGCACCCGATGACCGCCGCCGAGGCCTCCGACATGACGCCCGACGTCGCGCCCGTGGTCACCATGCCCGGGCCCACCGACGACCCGCTCGAGGCGATGGTCGCGTGGTTGGCGATCGATCCCGATGACCCGCCGCTGGGCGTCCTGGCCACCGTCGGCCCCGACGGCACCCCGCACTGTCGGCACCTGCTGGTCTCGGGGGCCACGGCGGAGGGACCGACCTTCCACACGGACTCGCGGTCGCAGAAGTCGCTCGATCTGGCGGCCGATCCGCGGGCGACGCTCGTGGTGGTCGCCCCGGACCGGACCCGCCAGCTCACCGTCACCGGTGTCGCCGAGCCGACGGACCGGGCCGAGCGACTGCAGAGCTATGACGCCCGCTGTGAGTACCTCAAGCTCCTGGCCTGGACCAATGACGATGCCACGGCCGAGCTCGGACCGCCCGGCCGTCGCCGGGTGTGGGCGGCGGCCGTCGACCGACTGGGCCCGTCGCCGGTGCTGCCCCCCGAGACGTGGTTGGGCATGCGGATCCGCCCCGAGACGGTGACCTTCTGGGCCGCGGGACGGGCGGAACCGTCCCACCGCCGTCGGTTCGTGTCGGACGGGCAGCGGTGGCGGGCCGTCGAACTGCCCGGCTGAGCAGCCGGCCGGAGCGAGCACACTACAGAACGAGAGAGCCCCCATGATCACCTTCACCGACGCGCTGGTCCTGCCGGTGTCCGCCGACCCGGCAGCCCCCGCCTGGTTCCACGGCTGGGTCCATGTTGACGACGGCGGCCTCATCGCCGGACTCGGCCCCGACGACCCGCCGCCCGGCCTGCCGGGAGACGTCCACGACCTGGGCGGCGCGATCCTGGCACCCGGATTCGTCTCCGCGCACAGTCACCTGTTCACGGCCGGCATGCGCGGCATTGCCCCCGACGACACGCTGTACGGGTGGGTCTCGCGGATGGGCGAGATGATGGTCGGCGCGGAGGCCGAGGACCTGTACTGGTTCACCCTCGCCGGCTGCCTGGACTTCCTGCGCAACGGCGTGACCAGCGCCTACAACTTCACGCAGAGCCGGGTGGTGGCCGTGTTCGACCACTCCAGCTCCACCCTGAAGGCCGAGCGGGTCCACGACGTCGACTTCCTCACCCGGCAGATCGACGCCCAGGCCGACTCCGGACTCCGCTGCGTCACCTCGACGCGGCTCGACGACGAGCAGCTCCCCGAGGACGAGTGCTTCGAGGCGTTCGCCCACATAACCGACCACCGCCTGCGCACCGTGCCGCGGGAACTGGACCTGGGCGGGTCGGTGTTCGGGTCGGTGCAGTGGTCGTCGTCGCCGGTCACCGCCGAACGCGAGCGCCACGCCATGGCCACCCACGGCGTGGGCAACCAGGCGCACTTCGTGGAGACCGCCGAGCACCTCGAGGTGCAGCGGGCCAAGTTCGACTGGTACGACCGCGCCGGGGTGCTGGGACCGGACTTCGCGTTCGGCCACTTCGTGCACCCCACCGACCACATGGTCGACCGCGTGGCCGAGACCGACTCGGCCGTGATCTGGCAGGCCACCTCCAACGGCCGGCTCGGCTCGGGCATCGCCGACATCACCCGCTACCGCGACGCCGGGATCCGCGTCGGCATGGGCCTGGACGACCAGTCCTGCACCGACGTGTCCGACCCGTTCCAGAACATGCGGATCGGCCTGTACACCCAACGCGCCGTCCACTCCGATGCCGCGGTCCTGGCCGCCCGCGAGGTCCTGCGGATGCACACCCTCGGGGCGGCGGAGGCCCTCGGCCTGTCCGGCAGGATCGGCAGTGTGGAGGTCGGGAAACACGCGGACCTCGTCGTCGTCGACCCCACCAGGCCCGCCACCGGCCCGATCTGGAACCCGGTCGCCACGTACGTCCTGGCCTGCTCACTGCGCAACCTCACCCACGTCTACGTGGGCGGGCGCCTGGTCGCCGAGGGCGCGCGCAACCTGCACCCCCTGGCCGACGAGGCCGACGCGCAGCTCACCGACCGCATGATCCGCTCGGCGCGCGTGCGGGGCTTCACGCCCGCCTTCGCGCGGGTATCCGAGTCGGGGCTGGTGCGGTCGTGACCACCGTGCTCATCGAGAACTGCGCGGTCGTCACCATGGACGGCCCCGGCACCGCAGGCGCCGAGTACGCGAACGGGCACGTGCTGCTCGACGGCTCGCGGATCGTCGCGGTGGGTGAGGGCCCGTGCGACCCGGCGCTCATACCGTCCGACGTCGAGCGGGTCGACGGGACCGGCTGCGTCGCCACGCCCGGCCTGATCAACACCCACCATCACCTCTACCAGTGGCTCACCCGCGGCCTGGCGGCGGACTCGACGCTGTTCGAGTGGCTGACCACGCTGTACCCGGTGTGGGCGGGCATCACGGCCGACGACGTGCGCACCGCGGCACTCGGTGGGCTCGCGCAGCTCGCGCTGGGCGGGTGCACCACGACCACGGACCACCACTACGTCGTGCCGGCCGACGCCGGGGACGTGTTCGCCGCCGAGATCGGCGCCGCCGCCGCGGTGGGCCTGCGGTTCCACCCGAGTCGCGGCTCGATGGACCTGGGCCGCAGCGACGGTGGCCTGCCCCCGGACTCGGTGGTCGAGAGCACCGACGCGATCCTCGCCGGCACGGCCGACGTCATCGACCGGTTCCACGACGACTCGCCGGAGTCGATGTGCCGCATCGCCGTGGCGCCCTGCTCACCGTTCTCGGTGACCGGCGACCTGTTGCGCGCCAGCGCTGACCTCGCCCGCGAGAAGGGCGTTCGGCTGCACACCCATCTGGCCGAGACCGACGACGAAGAGGTGTTCTGCCGCGAGCGCTTCGGCAGCACGCCCATGGAGTACATGGAGTCCGTGGGGTGGGTGGGTCCCGACGTGTGGTTCGCGCACACCGTGCACCTCGACGACGCCGCGATCGCCGCGATGGCAGCCGGCGGGATGGGTGCCGCGCACTGTCCCGTCTCCAACGGCCGCCTGGGCGCCGGGATCGCGCGCGTGCCGGACATGCTGGCGGCGGGGATCCCGGTCGGGCTCGGGGTGGACGGCGCGGCGAGCAACGAGTCGAGCGTGCTGTGGGAGGAGATGCACACGTCGCTGCTGCTGGCCCGCGCCACCGGCGGCCCGCGGGCGATGGACGTGCGCACGGCGCTTCGGATGGCGACCGTCGGCGGGGCCACCGTGCTCGGTCGCGCCGACGAGATCGGGCGGCTCGCCCCCGGCTACCTGGCCGACGTCGCGCTGTGGCGCCTCGACACCCCGGCGCTGGCGGGGATCGACGATCCCGTCGTCGCGCTGGTCCTGGGCTCGCGGCCGCCGCTGCGCGGGGTGTGGGTCCAGGGCCGCCGGGTGGTGGCCGACGACCGCGTGGTCACCGTGGACGCCGACGCCGTGGCTCGCGACGTGGTGGCCGCCCGCAGGCGCCTGCTCTCGAAGGCGGGGTGAGCGGCGATGGATCTGGTCAGCGTCACCGAACTGCACCGCCCCGCCTCCCGCGCCGACGCCCACGCTGCCCTGGTCGCCGGCGCCAGGGCACTGGCCGGCGGCACCGCCCTGCACGGGGAGGCGCACCTGCACCCCGCCGGCGCGGCCGCCCCACCGGGCGAGGCGACCCCGCCGCTGACCGCGCTCGTGGATCTGCTCGACCTGCGGTGGCCCGACGTCGAACCGTTGCCCGACGGCAGGCTGCGGGTGGCCGCGACCGCGACCCTGCGGACCGTGCTCGACCACCCGCTCACCGCGCCCCTGCGCCCGTTCCTCCACGACGCGTTCTCCTGCCTGCTCGCCTCGTGGAAGATCTGGGGGCGCGCCACGTGGGGCGGCAACCTCTGCGCGGCCCTGCCCGCCGGCGCCGGCACGGCGGCCGCGTGTACCCTCGGCGCGACCGCCGAGATCTGGACCCCCGACGGCGACATCCGCACCGTGCCCGCCGCGCAGTTCGTGCTGGCGCCGGGCCTGACCTGCCTCGCGCCGGGCGAGATCCTGCGGGCCCTGCTCATCCCCGCCTCGGCCACCCGCGCCCGCTACGCGGTCCGCCGCCACTCGCTGGTGCCCAGCGGCCGCTCGGGCTCGGTGGTCACCGGGCGACTGGATCCGGCCGGCCGCTGCACCCTCGTCGTGACCGCCGCCGTCCCGGCGCCGCAGGTGCTCACCTGGGACCGGCCCCCGATGGCCGACGCGGCCGCGGCCGCCGTCCGCGGACTGCCCCTGTGGCACGACGACCCCCAGGGCCATCCGAGCTGGCGGCGACACGTGGCGGGGATCGCGGCCCTCGCCGTCGTCGCCGAACTCACCCACCCCATCTACCGGGAGGCACCATGCTGATCACCGTCGACGGACGCGCGCTGGAGACCGACCCGCGCCCCGGACAGTGCCTGCGGACACTGCTGCGCGAGTCGGGGGTGCACGCGGTGAAGAAGGGCTGCGACACCGGCGACTGCGGCGCGTGTTCCGTGCTGGTCGACGGCGTGCCCACCCACTCGTGCGTCCTGCCCGCCCACCGCGCGGAGGGCGCCGACGTGCGCACCGCCGCCGGGGTCCCCGACGCCGTGCCGGCCGCGTTCGCGCGAGCGGCCGGGTTCCAGTGCGGGTACTGCACTCCGGGCATGGTCACCACCGTCACCGGGCTCGGCCACGCCCCGTGCGCCCGCGACGGCGGGCCGGCGCCGCGGACCGCCGCGATGAAGGGCAACCTGTGCCGCTGCACGGGCTACCGGGCGATCTCCGACGCCCTCGACGGCGTGAGCAACACGTGCGAGGCCGGGCGGACCGGCAGCCCGGTCGCCGCGCCGGCCACCGAGCGCGTGGTCCGCGGCGCCGAGCCGTACACGCTGGACACCGACACCACCGGGTGCGCGCATCTGGCTGTGCTGCGGTCACCGCACGCCCACGCGCGGATCGTGACGATCGACGCCTCACGGGCGCTCGCGCTGGACGGCGTGGTGGCGGTGCTGACGCATCGCGACGACCCCGGCGTCCTGTTCTCCACCGCCCGCCACCAGCGACGCACCGACGACCCCGACGACACCCGCGTCCTCGACCGGATCGTGCGCTACCACGGCCAGCGCGTGGCGGCCGTCGTCGCGGAGACCGCCGCGCTGGCGCGCCGGGCGTGCGAGCTCATCGAGGTGCGGTACGAGGTGTTGCCGTCGGTGCTGGACCCCGAGGCCGCGCGCGTTCCCGGCGCTCCGGCCATCCACGGCGACAAGGACCGCGGCGACCGGGGGCGGGCGGCGCGGATCGCCGACCCGTCCCGCAACGTGGTGGCGCGGTGGCGCGGTCACGTGGGGAACGTGGACGCCGGGGTGCGGCGCGCGGCGCACGTGGTGTCCGGGACGTGGCGGACCTCGCGCGTCCAGCACACGCACCTGGAGACGCACGCGGCGATCGTGCGGCACGTCGACGGCGGGCCGCGGGTGGGTGGCACGCTGGACGTGCGCTCGTCGACGCAGGTGCCGTTCCTCGTCCGAGACGAGTTGGCGTGGATCTTCGGCCTCGACCGCGAGGACCTGCGCGTCCACGCCGCCCGCGTGGGCGGGGGGTTCGGCGCCAAGCAAGAGATGATCGTCGAGGACCTGGGCGTGCTCGCCGCCCTGAGCACCGGCCGTGACGTGGTGTGGGAGTACTCGCGAGCCGAGCAGTTCACCTCCGCGACCGTGCGGCACCCGTACCGCACGACGGTCACCGTCGCCTGCGACGACGACGGGCGGCTCACCGCCCTCGACCTGGACGTGCTGTCCGACGCCGGGGCCTACGGGGGGCACTCGGCGGGCGTGATGTTCCACTCCATCACCGAGTCCGTGGAGCTGTACCGCTGCCCGGCCAAGCGGGTCACCGCCGAGGCCGTGTACACGACCACCGTGCCGTCGGGGGCGTTCCGCGGGTACGGGCTGGGGGAGGTGGGGTTCGCGCTCGAGAGTGCGCTGGACGAGCTCGCCGACGCCGCCGGTCTGGACCCGGTGGAACTGCGGCGGCGCAACGTGGTGCGCCCGGGTGAGGCGTTGGTGAGTTCGGGTGGCGACGACGACGAGCTCGATCTCTCTTCCTACGGCCTCGACGACTGCCTGGACCTGGTCTCAGGGGCCCTGGCCTCTGGTCGCGGGGAGGTAGCTCCGGACGGTTGGGCCGAGGGCACCGGTGTCGCGCTGTGCATGATCGCCACCAACCCGCCCGGGGGCCACCACGGGTCTGCGCGCGTGGAGATCGACGCCGACGGCACCGTCCACGCCTACGTCGGCACGGCCGAGTTCGGCAACGGCACCGCCACCGTGCACACGCAGATCGTGGCCGAGGTGCTGGGCGTGCCGTCCGACGAGGTGGTCCTGCACGCCGCCGACACCGCGCTGCTCACCCACGACACCGGGGCGTTCGGCTCGGCCGGCACCGTGGTGGGGGGGCGCGCGCTGCACCGGGCGGCGACCCGGGTGGCCGAGCTGTTGCGTGCCGGCGCGAGCCTGCCGGTCTCTGCCGAGGGCTCGGCCGACGGGCTGGCCCGGCAGGCCGCGTTCACCGTGCAGGGGGTGCGCGTGGCCGTCTGTCCCGACACCGGGACGGTGAAGGTCCTGCACAGCGTCCACGCCGTCGACGCGGGGCGGGTCCTCAACCCGCAGCAGCTGCGGGGACAGGTCGAGGGCGGCGTCGCGCAGGCGCTGGGCGCGGCGTTGTACGAGCAGGTCATGCTCGACGAGTCCGGCGCGGTCGCCAACGGGACCCTGCGGCACTACCACCCGCCGCGGATGGGCGACGTGCCGCGCACCGAGGTCTTCTTCGCCGACACCGTCGAGTCCCGGGGCGTGCTGGGCGCCAAATCGATGTCCGAGGCGCCGTACTGCCCGGTCGCGGCCGCGGTGGGGATCGCGGTGCGGCGGGCCACCGGCGTGCGCCAGGACCTCATCCCGCTGACGCCCGACCAGGTGTGGATGCGGTCGTTCGCACCGGTCGGGTCCCCCGAGACGGCCGGGGTCAGCGCGTGAGCGCCCGCGTTCTCCGGGTGACCGGGGCGTCGGCCGTGTGGTCCCCGGACCGCGCCGGCATCGATCCCGTGGTGACCGAGTGCGTGGACGGGCGGGTCGCGGGCCCCGGCCCCGACGGCTCGGCTGCGGCCGTCCCCGCCGACGGCTCTGTCGAGACCCTCGACGCCGCCGGCGGCGTGGTCACCCCGGGCCTGGTCAACGCCCACCATCACCTGCTGCAGAGCGCGTTCCGCACCCTGCCCGGTACGCGCGGCGTGGAGATGGCGGTGTGGCTGGCCCGGATGCGCGAGGCCTATGTGGCGGCGCGGGTCGACCCGGAGCTGGTCGAGGCGGCCGCCCGCGTGGCGCTGGCCGAGTCGCTGCTGTGCGGCGTCACCACCGTGGCCGACCACCACCTCACGTGGCCGGCCGGCGCCGACCCGGTGCGCATCGCGGGGGCCGCGTTCGCCGGGGCGAAGGCGCTCGGCGCTCGGGTGGCTTTCGTCCGCGGCACCGCCGGAGACGATCCGGACGCGGCCGCCGCGTCGGTGGAGGCGATCCACGCCGCGCACCTGCCCGGCGCGACCGGCGGGGTCACCGGCGACGGGATGCGGCAGCTCGCCGTGGGCCCGTCGGGTGTGCACGCGGACGGCCCCGAGACGTTCGCCGCCCTGGGCGAGGTCGCGGGCGGGCTCGGTCTGCGGCGGCGCACCCAGGCCAACGAGCAGGTCGATGTGGCCCGGGCCGCCGAGAAGTACGGGCGCCGACCGATCGAGCTGCTCGACGAGTGGGGCTGGCTCGCCCCCGACGTGACGCTCGCGCACCTGTGCGACATCACCGGGTCCGAAGTCGAGCTCCTGCGTCGAAGCGGCATCACGGCGACCCACGCCCCGGCCTGCGACCTACCGATGGGCTGGGGTGTCGCGCCCGTGGCCCGGCTGCTCGACGCCGGCGTGACGGTGGGGCTGGGGACCTCGGGCGGCGGGAGCAACGACGCCGGCCACCTGCTCGCCGACGCCCGCCTGGCGATGCAGGTCGCGCCGCTCGCCGGGCGGCCCCTCGACGCCCTCGAGGTGCTGACGATGGCCACCGCCGGCGGCGCCGACGGACTCGGCCGTCCCGAACTCGGTCGGCTCACGCCGGGGGCGGCCGCGGACCTCGTCGTGTGGGACGTCTCAGGGGTCGCCGACGCCGGCGTGGCCGATCCGGTCCGGGGCCTGCTGTGGGCCGCCCCGGGGCGCCGACCCCGGCACGTGGTGGTCGGCGGCCGCGTGGTGGTGCGGGACTTCGAACTGGTCGCCGCCGACGAGCGCGAGCTCGCCGGCGGCCTGCGAAGGGAATGCGGGCGGCGTGGGATCGGCCGTTGACCTGCGCCGCTGACCTGCGGTGCCCTGCCGGGCCCGTTCAGGGCACCGCAGGTCAGGAGCCGCGGTAGGTGCTGTAGCCGAACGGCGACAGGATCAGCGGCACGTGATGGTGCGCGGCCGGGTCCGTCACCTCGAAACACACCACGGCCTCGGGGTAGAAGCCGCTGACCCCGGCGGCTCGGTGGTACGCGCCGGTGTCGAAGTGCAGGCGGTACACACCGGCGGCGAGTGCGACCGCGGCCAGGTCGGGGCCGCGGCCGTCGGAGTCGGTGACCCCGGAGGCCAGGTCGGCCCCGCCCGAGTCGCTGAGTCGGTAGTGCAGGCCGACCGCCGGGGTGCCGGCGGCGGTGTCCAGGACATGGGTGCTGAGAGACATCAGAGGGAGCCCTCCTCGAGGAGGCGGTCCAGGCGGAGTGTGTTGATGCGGGCCAGGTGCTCGCGGGTGGCCGCGAGGTCCTGTTCCGGGGACATCGCCAGCCGTCGATCGAGCTCGGTGAGGACCTGCTCGGCGCTCAGTCCGGTCGCACAGATCAGAAATCCGTACCCGAACCGCTCGGCGTAGCGTTGCTGCCCCTCGGCCAGCCGACGGCTCGTGTCGGCGTCCGCCCCGGAGGCTCCGCTCTGTTCTCTGGCCGACGCCTCGCTCACCGGCCCGCGTGCGCCGATCGGCGGGTGCGCATCGACGGCGGCGAGGACCTCTGCGTCACTCTGCGCGGCGAGCACGCGCCGCGCAGCGGCGTGCAGCGCGTCCCGCGAGCCGTACGGCCGGCCCCTCACCATCGCCCGCGCCCAGGCTCCCGAGCCGGAGAGCCCGGTGAGGACGGGCAGCAGGTCGTCCGCGGGCACGGAGTCGAGTTCGCGCAGCGCGGGGTCGTCGTTCGCCGTCGGGGCGGCAGAAGTCTGGGGCATGGGCTCATCGTGGCAGCCGCGACGGCCCCGATCGAGGCATACGCGGCGGCCGTAACACGTCGTAACAATCGCCGCCCTGACCTGCGGGGCCCTGGCGGACCCCCGCACGGCAGCTCAGGTCGACGCGCTGTGGGCGCCACCCGGAAGTTCGCTGAGCTCGCCCCGGGCCCGTCCCCGCGTCCGTCCCCCGGCCCCCGTCTGAGCTGCGGTGCCCTGCTCGGCGGTGTCAGGGCAACGCAGGTCAGGACGCCGCCGCGGTGCGTAACACGGCCGACACACAACGTCGCTAGCGTTCTGACCGGTCGACGCGAACGAGAGGACCACGCATGAAGCTCACCCCCCGCGAACTGGACAAGCTCACCCTGTTCACCGCGGCAGAGGTCGCGCGCCGCAGGCTCGACCGCGGGGTGCTGCTCAACGTCCCCGAGGCGACCGCGCTCATCTCGTGGGAGATCGTCGAGCACGCCCGCGACGGCCGCACGGTCGCCGAGTGCATGAACCTCGGCCGGCAGGTCCTCGACGCGGGCCAGGTCATGGACGGCGTGATCGAGCGCCTGGCGATGATCCAGGTGGAGGCGACCTTCCCGGACGGGACCAAGCTCGTGACGGTGCACGACCCCATCGGGCCGGTGGAGCAGAGCGCGTGACCGGCCCCGCGCACGCGCACAGCCACAGCCACGCGCACACCGACCCGGCCACCGCCCGGATCGTCGCGGCCCTGGGGCCGGAGTCCGAGGGGATGCCTGACCTCGGCATCCCGGCGGCGCGACCCGGCCGCGATCTCGCCGACGTGGTGACGGGCCTGGCTCACACGCCGGCGGGGGAGGGTGGCGTTGTCGTCGTCGTCCCCATGACGTTCGGCCGCGCGCCCACGGTGATCGCCGACGCGGCGCGCACCCTCCGCGACCTCCGGGGCCGCCTGCCGGGTGGCGCGCGGGTCACGCTGGCCGCGCCGTTCGGTGATGCGACCCTGCTGGTCAGCCGCCTGCGCGCGGTGATCCGGCGGCACGGTGCGGTGTGCTCGGCGCTCGTGGTGAGCCGCGCGATCGACCCGTTCGCCGACGCCGAGCTCTACCGCGTCGCCCGGCTCGCGCGGCAGTACGGGCGGCCCGGCCTGGTCGAGGTGGCGTTCCACGGCGGCGACGAGCCCGACCCCGACCTCGGCGAGGGGCTCGAACGCGTCAGCGCGCTCGGCGGCGGGCGGCCCGCGCTGGTCTCGGCGACGCTCGCGCCCGCGCCCGTCACCGGCCTCGACCTGCCCGGCGAGGGCGCCCACCTGTTCGGGGCGGCGGCGATCCGCAGCGTGCTCGACACGCGCGTCGCCGACGCGATCCACCGGCTCGACCACGGCGACGACGGCATCGACGCCGCCCACGATGCCGAGGACGGCCACGGCTACGCCCACTCGCACGTCGCCGCCGACGGCACCGTCTACACGCACGCGCACTGACTTGCACCAGCACTGACCCCCACCCGCACTGACCCCTGAACGAGAACCCGAGGAGCCCCATGTCCGGATCGGTGCACTACCTCTACGGCAGTGGAGACATCACCCTCGGCGCGGGCCGCGGCACGATCGAGGTGCGCGTGACCAACACCGGCGACCGCGCCGTGCAGGTCGGATCGCACTACCACTTCTTCGAGGCCAACCGGGAGCTGCGCTTCGACCGGCGCGCGGCGTACGGGCGGCACCTGGCGATCGGCGCGGGGCTGGCTGTGCGGTTCGAGCCCGGCCAGACGCGGACGGTGCGGCTCGTGGACTTCGCCGGCGCGCGCGTCTGTCACGGCTTCTCCGGCCTGGTCGACGGCCCGCTCGACGACCCCGGCGTGCGGCAGCGGGCGCTCGAGAGAATGCGCGAGCGGGGATTTCTCAGTGAGGTCGACGACGACGAGGTGAGCCCGCCGCCCGACGGTGTGCCCGTCGCCGAGGGCCCGCCGACCGTGCTCCCGCGCGCCACCTACACGGACATCTACGGACCCACGGTCGGTGACCGACTTCGCCTGGCGGACACGGCGTTGACGATCGAGGTCACGACCGACCACAACGCGGTGACCACCGACGGCTCGCCCGGTTACGGTGACGAGGCCGTGTACGGCGGCGGCAAGGCGATCCGCGACGGCATGGCGCAGGACCCGGCCGGCACGCGGGCCTCGGGGGCGCTGGACCTGGTCATCACGGGCGCGACCATCGTCGACGCGGTGCTGGGCGTGGTCAAGGGCGACATCGGCGTGCGCGACGGCCGGATCGTCGCCGTGGGCAAGGCCGGCAACCCGCACCTGCAGGACGGGGTGCATCCCGAGCTGGTGATCGGCCCCGGCACCGAGGTCGTCGCTGGCGAGCACAAGATCGTCACCGCCGGCGGCGTGGACACCCACATCCACTACATCGCCCCGCAGCAGGTCGACGAGGCGCTGAGCAACGGCGTGACCACGTTGTTCGGCGGCGGCACCGGCCCGGCGGAGGGCACCAAGGGCACGACGTGCACGCCGGGCGCGTGGAACATCGGGCGGATGCTGCAGGCCGCCGACGGGCTGCCGGTGAACATCGGGATCCTGGGCAAGGGCAACACGTCTCAGCCGGAGTCGGCGGTCGAGCAGATCGTGGCCGGCGCGGCGGGGCTGAAGATCCACGAGGACTGGGGCACCACGCCCGCGGCGATCCGCTGCGTGCAGGAGGTGGCGGACCAGTATGACGTGCAGGTCGCGATCCACACCGACACCCTCAACGAGTCCGGGTTCTACGAAGACACGCGCGCGGCGTTCGGCGACTCCACCATCCACACCTTCCACTCGGAGGGCGCCGGCGGCGGCCACGCGCCCGACATCCTGCGCGTGTGCGGCGAGCCCAACGTCCTGCCCGCCTCGACCAATCCCACCCTGCCGTACACCGTGAACTCGGTGGACGAGCTGCTCGACATGGTGATGGTGTGCCATCACCTGTCGCACGACATCCCCGAGGACGTGAGCTTCGCCGACTCCCGGGTGCGCGCCGAGACGATCGCCGCCGAGACCGTGCTGCACGACGAGGGCATCATCTCGATCTTCTCCTCGGACTCGCAGGCCATGGGCCGCATCGGCGAGTCGTGGCAGCGGGCGTTCCAGACCGCGCACCACTGCCGCGTCGAGCGGGGGCCGCTGCCGGAGGACAGCGAGGCCAATGACAACGAGCGCGTCCTGCGCTACGTCGCCAAGATGACCATCAACCCCGCGATCGCCGCCGGCATCGCCGACCACCTGGGCTCGATCGAGCCGGGCAAGCTCGCGGACCTGGTGGTGTGGCCGGTCGAGTCGTTCGCGGCCAAGCCGTCGTTGGTCATCAAGGGCGGGATGATCGTGTGGGCGCCGATGGGCGATCCCAACGCCTCGCTGCCCACGCCGCAGCCGGTGATCTACCGCCCGATGTTCGGCGCGTACGGCGGGGCGCTGCAGTCCACGCGCGTGACGTTCCTGTCGGCCGCCGCGATCGAGGCGGGCGTGCCCGAGCAGCTGGGCCTGACCTCGCCGTGCCTGCCGGTGCGCGGCTGCCGCGGGATCGGCAAGAAGGACATGGTCCGCAACGACCGCTGCCCGACCATCGAGGTGGACCCCGAGACCTACGTGGTCACCGTCGACGGCGAGCCCGCCACCATCGCCCCCGCCACGACGCTGCCGTTGGCCCAGCTCCACTACCTGGCGTGAGTACCGACGACGACGAGGGCCGCCGCCCTGCGAGCCGTGAGCAGGGCACGGGTCGCGCGGGTCTGTCGACGTTGCTGTTGGCCCTGCAGTTCACGGACTCGTCGTTCCCCTCGGGCATGTACACGCTCTCGCACGGGCTGGAGGGGTTGCGCGAGGCGGGTGCTGTCGGGCCCGCCGGGCCGCTGTCCGTGGCCGACGCCGTGCACGGGATCCTGCGCCACTCCGCCGGACCCGCCGAGGCGACCGCGCTGGCCCTCGCGTGGGCGGCGACGCGGGAGCACAGCGGGCCGGCTCCTGCGTCCGGCACTCCAGGCGCGCCCGGCGCCCCCGACGCTCCCGCGCCCCCCGGCCCCGGCCCCGACCCTTCCCCGCTGCTGGCCGCCCTGACCTGCATCGACCAGCGGCTCCACGCCACCCGGTTGACCCGCGAGTTCCGCGACGGCGCCACCCGCACGGGCACGCAGGTGCTCGACCTGGCCGCCGAACTGCTCGACGACCCGGTGGTCTCGGCGTGGAACGACCACGTCCGGGCCCGCCGGTCGCCGGGATCGCAGTCGGTGGTCATGGGCGTCGTGTACGCCCGCGGCGGGCTGAGCCAGCGCGAGGCCGTGGCCGCAGACCTCACCGCCCTGGTGATCAGCCTCTCGGGCGCCGCGCTGCGGCTGCGCCTGGCTGATCACCGCAGTGCGCAGGCCCTCGTCCGCGGCGCGGCCCCGGTGATCGCCGAGGTCACCGACGCCGCCGTGGGCCGCACGCTCGAAGAGCTGGGCGGGTTCGCGCCCGTGCTGGACCTGGCGTCGTGCCACCACGAGCGGGCCGAGGCGCGGCTGTTCGCGTCCTGACCACAGCGGCCGCCCCGTCGCGCCTCCGGCCGCACCGGCTCTGACCTGCGGTGCCCTGAGCGGTCCCTGCAGGGCGGCCCAGGTCACGATGATCCGCTGAGCGGGCCACCCGGCGGCGTGACGAGGGCGAGGGCCTACGCTGGCCCGCGTTCGCGACGAACCGGGAGGGCCTGTGAACGAGGACGCGGCTGGCTTCGGCGTGGGCCTGCATCTGGGGACCCCGCCGTACCGCCGGCTGCTGGCGGCGCTGTTCTTCATCGGTGTCGCGACGTTCGCCCAGCTCTACTCGCCGCAGGGGCTGCTTCCGCTGATCGCGGACGACCTCCACGTCAGCCCCGACCGGGCCGCGCTCATGATCTCCGCCGCGACCCTCGGGGTGGCGTTGGGCGTGATCCCGTGGTCGTATGTCGGCGACGCGGTGGGCCGCAAGCAGGCGATGCTCACCGCGATCGCCCTGGCCTGCCTCTGCGCCGCGCTGATCACGGTCATGCCCGGGTTCTGGTGGATGCTCGCCCTGCGGTTCGTCGAGGGCCTCATGCTGGGCGGCGTGCCCGCCCTGGCCGTGGCGTACCTCAGCGAGGAGGTCAGCCCGAAGGTCGCCGCGATCGCTGCGGGTACATACGTGTCCGGCACGACCGTCGGCGGCCTCGCCGGGCGGATCATCGCGGCGCCCGTCGGCCAGGCGGTCGGCTGGGAACTCGGGATGCTCACGGTCACGGGCCTCGCGATGATCTGCGTGCTCGTCTTCCTGCGCACCGC
Source organism: Dietzia papillomatosis NBRC 105045 (assembly GCF_001570845.1). Classification (NCBI taxonomy): domain Bacteria; kingdom Bacillati; phylum Actinomycetota; class Actinomycetes; order Mycobacteriales; family Dietziaceae; genus Dietzia; species Dietzia papillomatosis. The sequence continues at coordinate 62,912 of NZ_BCSL01000015.1, forward strand.
TCCGCGCGCCCAGAACTTCACCCCGCGCGTGACCCGGCTGCGGGAGGCGATGGCCGCGCTGTTGGGCAACCTGCGGTCGCCGACGTTGTGGGTGATCTACCTGCAGGGCTGCCTCACCATGGGCGGGTTCGTGGCCGTGTACAACTTCCTCGGTTTCCGCCTGGCGGACCCGCCGTTCTCGCTGCCCATCTGGCTGGTGTCCTTCATCTTCCTGGCCTACCTCGCTGGGACCGTCTCGGCGCCCCGGGCCGGAGTGCTGGCCTCCCGCTTCGGCCGCAAGCCGGTGCTTATCGCGGGGAATCTCACCATGATGGCCGGCACGGCGCTCACCCTGGTCGTCGATCTGTGGGCGATCGTCGCCGGCACGGTGATCCTCACGGTGGGGTTCTTCGCCGCGCACGCCGTGGCCTCGGGCTGGGCGGGGTCGGCGGCGGTGGCGGGGCGCTCCCAGTCCTCGTCGCTGTACAACCTGGGCTACTACGGCGGTTCGTCGCTGTTCGGGTTCGTGGGCGGGATATTTCTGCAGCTGGCGGGATGGCCGGGAACCGTCGCGATGGTGCTGGGCCTGGGCATCGCCGCGACCCTGCTGGCCGCGCTGGTCCTGCCGAGGAACTAGAGCAGAGCGCGCAACAGAATCGAAACACGACTGCACTAGCGTCTCGCCCATGGCAGAGGCACAGCAGGTGTTGCGGATCGGGATCGGTGGACCGGTGGGCTCCGGCAAGACAGCGCTCATCGAGGCGCTGGTCCCCGAGCTGATCGCCCGGGGTCGCACCCCGGCCGTGATCACCAATGACATCTACACGCAGGAGGACGCCGAGCACGTTCGCCGCACCCTGGTCGGCGTGCTGGACCCGGCGCGCGTCGTGGGCGTGGAGACCGGCTCGTGCCCGCACACCGCCGTGCGCGACGATCCCACCATGAATCTGGCGGTGGGCGCCGAGATGCTCGAGGACCACCCCGACGTCGACACCCTGATCTTCGAGTCCGGCGGCGACAACCTCACGCTGACGTTCTCGCCGGCGCTGGTGGACCTCTTCGTCTTTGTCCTCGACACCGCCGAGGGGGAGAAGATGCCCCGCAAGCGGGGGCCTGGCATCACCGAATGCGACCTGCTGGTGATCAACAAGATCGACATCGCCCAGTACGTCCGCTGCGACTTGCAGGTCATGTCCTCCGACGCCGACCGCGTCCGCTCGGGCAAGCCCGTCGCGCTCACCGACTGCCTGTCCGGCACCGGCATCGATGAGGTGCTGGACTACCTCGAGTCGCGCCGGGCGGACCTGCTGCCCGCCCAGTGAGCGCGCCGCGCGGCACCGGACGAGAGATCGGCCCAGCGGGCGACCGGCTCACCCGCGCCGCCGACCCGGGGTTCGTCTGGCCCGTCGTCGCTGCCGGACCGCAGACCGGGCCCGGCGCGTTGCCCGTCGGCTCGCCCGGCAAGGTCGGCGTCCTGGACCTGGACTTCCGGCTCGATCCCCGCGACCCAGCCGGGCGGACGGTGCTGGCCGACCGCTTCCAGAAGTCGCCGCTGCAGGTGATGCGGCCGCTATACCTCGACCCGGCGATGCCCGGCATGCCCGTGGTGTTCGTCATGTCGACCGGAGGCGGGATCGTCGGCGGCGACCGGCTCGACATGGACATCCGGTTCGCCGAGGGTGCGCACGCGCTCGTCACCACCCAGGCCGCGAACCGCGTCCACCGGATGGACGTCGGCTACGCCACGCAGAACGTCGCCCTGCAACTGGGCGCCGGCGCGGTGTGCGAGTGGCTGCCCGACCCGCTCATCCCGTACGGCGGCAGCCGGTTCCAACAGCGACTGCGGGCCGAGGTGCCCGAGGGCGCGACGCTCATCGCCGCCGACGTACTCACCGCCGGACGCGTGGCCCGAGGGGAGAGCTGGGACGTGGACGCCTACGTCTCGGCGGTGGAGATCACCCGGCCCGGCGGTGTCCCGCTCGTCGTGGACACGACCCGCGTCACCCGCGACGAGGCCGGGCATCCGCTGGTCACCGGCGACGCCGACGCGATCGGGACGCTGTTCGTGGTCGCGCCCGGCCCGGCCGAGGAACTCGCCCGGGTCATGCGAGAGGCGGCCGACGGGCTCGGGGGCGCGACGAGCGCGGTGGCGGGATCGGCCGTGCGCTGTGGCGTGAGCACCCTGCCCGACGGCTGCGGTGCGTGGCTGCGGGTGCTGGGTCGGGGGCAGGAGAACGTGGAGGCCGCCGTGCGAGCGGTGTGGTCGGCGGCCCGTGTGCACCTGCTCGGAGCGGCGGCAACCGACCTGCGCAAGAGCTGACCGGCCGGGGAACTGCCTCCGCCTCCCGGCAGCGGGCATCCCGGCATCCCGCGCCCGCCGCACGGCCGCCTGACTTGCGTCACGCAGCGTTCACACAACGCCGGTAGAGGCAACGGTCGCGAAACATCGGCGACTCAGCCGACTCACACGATGTCCATACCTTTATCCGCATCGCGCTTCGAGCCTCGCAACCCGCGGGAACCCTCGACAGCCGGTCAGTGAAGGTCAGGTCAATCACGTGAACTCCACCTCCCTCTCTTCCGGTCAGAGCCAGCGCCCGAGCCGAGCCCGGCGCCCGAGCCGCACCCGGCGCGCGCTGGCCACCGCCGGACTGGTCGTCCTCGGCGCGGGCGCGCTCACCGCGTGCGGCAGCAAGACCAGCGACACCGCCACCGCGGGCGCTGCCGAGTCCTGCGTCGACACCGCCGGGGACACGATCAAGGTCGGCTCGCTGCACTCCCTGTCCGGGACCATGGCGATCTCCGAGAAGACCGTGCGCGACTCGGTGGCCCTGGCGATCGAGCAGATCAACGCCGACGGCGGCGTGCTGGGCAAGCAGATCGTCCCCGTGGTGGAGGACGGCGCCTCGGACCCGGCCGTGTTCGCCGAGAAGGCGCAGAAGCTCATCACCAGCGACTGCGTGGCCGCGATCTTCGGCGGCTGGACCTCGTCCTCCCGCAAGGCGATGCTGCCGGTGGTCGAGGACGCCAACGCGCTGCTGTACTACCCCGTGCAGTACGAGGGGCTCGAGGCCTCGGAGAACATCTTCTACACCGGCGCCACCACCAACCAGCAGATCGTCCCCGCCCTGGAGTACCTCAAGGAGCAGGGCGCGAAGTCCATGTACCTCGTGGGCTCGGACTACGTCTTCCCGCAGACCGCCAACCGCGTCATCAAGGCGTGGGCCGAGGCCAACGACGTCGAGATCCTCGGCGAGGACTACACCCCGCTCGGCTCGACCGACTTCTCGACCATCGTCAACAAGGTGCGCACGGCCAACCCCGACGCCGTGTTCAACACGCTCAACGGCGACTCCAACGTGGCGTTCTTCCGCGAGTACTCCAACGCCGGCCTGTCCGCCGAGGACACCCCGGTGGTGAGCGTGTCGATCGCCGAGGAGGAGGTCCAGGGCATCGGCGCCGCGAATATTGACGGCCAGCTGACCTCGTGGAACTACTACCAGACGATCGACTCGCCGGAGAACACCGCGTTCGTCGACGCGTTCAAGGCGAAGTACGGCGCGAACCGCGTCACCTCCGATCCCATGGAAGCCGCCTACACCTCCGTCTTCCTGTGGAAGAACACGGTCGAGAAGGCGAACTCCTTCGCCGTCGACGCCATTCAGGACGCTGCCGACGGCGTCACCTTCGACGCCCCCGAGGGCACCGTGACCATCAACGGCGACAACAACCACATCTCCAAGACCGCCATCGTCGGCGAGATCCGCCCCGACGGCCTGATCTACGAGGTCTGGACCTCCGGCGAGCCCATCGAGCCCGACCCGTTCCTCGAGACCTACGACTGGGCCGGCGAGCTGTCCGGCAACTGACGCCCGCTCGATCCGACCCGCCCGGCCCGCCCGAACCCCCCGCTCCCGCCCGGCCCTGAACCGGGGCCGGGGGCGGGGAAGGGCGGGGCCCGCCAGAAAGGAGCCGGTGTGGACATCCTCATCGGACAACTCGCGACCGGATTGAGCATCGGCTCCATCCTCCTACTCGCCGCGCTCGGCCTGTCTTTGACTTTCGGGCAGATGGGCGTCATCAACATGGCGCACGGCGAGTTCATCATGGCCGGCTGCTACACCGCCTACGTCGTACAGCAGATCATGGCCGCCTCCGGCGCCGGCCTCGCCCTGTCGCTCGTGCTGGGGTTCGTGGTGGGCGGCCTGCTCGGGGTGCTGCTCGAGGTGACGCTCATCCGCCGCCTCTACGCCCGTCCGCTCGACACCCTGCTGGTGACGTTCGGCGTGGGCCTGGTGCTGCAGCAGATCGCTCGCGACATCTGGGGCGCCCCCGCCGTCAACGTGGCGGTGCCCGACTTCCTGCGCGGCAGCGTCGAATTGCTGGGCGCGTCCGTGCCGCTGACCCGCGTGTTCATTTTCGTCCTGGCGATCGCGTGCGTCGCGGCTGTGATGGCCGCCATGAAGTTCACGCCCATGGGTCGGCGCATCCGCGCCGTCACCCTCAACCGTGACCTCGCCGAATCGTCCGGCATCAGCTCCCGCCGCACCGACATCACCACGTTCTTCATCGGCTCCGGTCTCGCCGGCGTGGCGGGCGTGGCGCTCACCCTCATCGGCTCGACCAGCCCCACGATCGGCCAGTCGTATCTGATCGACGCGTTCCTCGTGGTGGTCGTGGGCGGACTGGGCCAGCTGCGGGGCGCGGTGATCGCCGCGTTCGCGCTGGGGGTCCTGCACTCGTTCTTCGAATATTCCACCACCGCCTCGGTGGCCAAGGTCCTCGTCTTTGTCGCCATCATCTTCTTCCTGCAGGTGCGACCGCAGGGCCTGTTCGCCGTCAAGACCAGGAGCCTGGCATGACCAAGACCATCTCCGTCACCCGAGCGGCTGGCGGCGCCGACTCCGCCGACTCCGCTGCCACCACCGCCCCCGATCCCGCCGCCGCGCCGCCCCGGCGCACCCGCGCCCGGCGCCTGCTGACCGGCGACGCCGAGCGGCCCCGGTGGATGTTCTGGGCCGCGCTCGCGGTGGCCGCGCTGATCATCTTCGGCCTCGCGCCCGCGCTGCTGTCCGACTTCCGGCTGAGCCTGCTGGCCAAGTTCTTCTGCTACGCGATCGTCGCCAGCGGCATCGGTCTGGCATGGGGGCGTGGCGGCATGCTCACCCTCGGCCAGGGCGTGTACTTCGGCGTGGGCGCCTACGCGATGGCGATGTTCCTCAAAATCTCCGACGCCCGCGACCGCGGCGGCGCCGACGCGCTGCCCGACTTCATGCAGATCGCCGGGATGCGCGAGATGCCCGGCTACTGGGTGCCGTTCGCCTCGCCCGGGTTCACGCTCGCGGTGATCCTGCTGGTCCCGCCGCTGCTGGCGTTCGGGTTCGGCTACCTGGTATTCAACCGCAAGGTCAAGGGCGCCTACTTCGCGATCCTCTCGCAGGCCCTGGCCGCGGCCGCCGCGATCTTCCTCGTGAGCCGGCCGGAGCTGGGCGGGTCCAACGGGCTCAACCGCTTCACCGGGTTCTTCGGGTTCGCGCTGTCCGACCCGGCCAACCGGCGGATGCTGTACTTCCTCGCCGGCGGGGCGCTGCTCGCGGTGGTGCTGCTGGTGCGGCAGCTCATGCAGTCGCGCTTCGGCGAGCTGCTGGTGGCCGTGCGCGACCAGGAGGAGCGCGTCCGGTTCCTCGGCTACGACCCGGCGATGGTCAAGTCGTTCGCCTACGCCGTGGCCGCGTTCGCCGCGGGGCTCGCCGGGGCGCTGTTCGTGCCGATCGTGGGGATCATCTCGCCGTCGGCGATCGGCATCGCGCCCTCGATCGCGTTCCTCATCGGCGTCGCGATCGGCGGCCGCGCGACCCTGCTCGGCCCGGTGCTCGGCGCGATCGGTGTGGCCTGGGCGCAGACCGCGTTCTCCGAGGCCTACCCGTCGCAGTGGACCTACCTGCAGGGCATCTTGTTCATCGTGGTGGTGGGGTTCCTGCCCGGCGGCCTGGCGTCGCTGTTCGTGATGCGACGTCGGCGCGCCAAGGGCCAGGAGCCGACCACGACGACCACGACGACCACGACGACGACGAGCTCCGCCACCCCCGACCGGCCCGCCACCACCGGCACCGCCGAACCTGGACCCGATTCGACGGCGTCAGGCGCCGCTTCCCCCGAGGAGTCCCGATGACCCCGTCCACCGCCTTCGGCATCGGTGCCGCGCTGTCGGCCGGCACCCTGACCGGCGCCGAGATCGGCCTGCCCGGCTCCGGCGCCCGCAAGAACGCCCGGACTCGCTCCGGGGAAGGAGGCGCCGGCACCTACCTCGAGGTCCGCGACCTGACGGTGACGTTCGACGGCTTCAAGGCCGTGGACGGCGTCGACCTCACCCTGATCCAGGGCGACCTGCGGTTCCTCATCGGCCCCAACGGCGCCGGAAAGACGACCGTCGTCGACGCGATCACCGGGCTCGTGCCCGCCACCGGCACCGTCGACAAGTCCGGCCAGCCGGTGCTGGGGCTCAAGACGCACAAGATCGCCAAGATGGGCATCGGGCGCACGTTCCAGACGGCGTCGGTGTTCGAGGACCTCACCGTCGAGCAGAACCTCGACATCGCCGCCGGCGCCCGCCGCGGCCCGCTCACCCTGCTGCGGCGCCGCCACGGCCGGGAGGACAAGGTGACCGAGGCGCTGGAGACCATCGGGCTCGAGCACCTGGCCGGCACCAAAGCCGGGGTGCTGGCGCACGGGCAGAAGCAGTGGCTGGAGATCGGCATGCTGCTGGTGCAGGACTCCGACGTCATGCTGCTCGACGAGCCCGTCGCCGGCATGGGCGCCGAGGAGCGGCAGGCCACCGGGGAACTGCTGCAGCGGATCGCCGCCGACCGCACCGTCGTGGTGGTGGAGCACGACATGGATTTCATGCGGGCCTTCGCCACCACCGTCACCGTCCTGGCCGCGGGCAAGGTGCTCGCCGAGGGCACCGTCGCCGAGATCCAGGCCGACCCCAAGGTGCAGCAGGTCTACCTGGGCACCGCCGCCGCGACCGGCACCGAGCTGGCAGACGAGACCGAGGAGACCCCACGATGACCGCACTGCTCAAGATGACCGGCGTCCGCGCGGGCTACGGCGGCTCGGAGGTCGTCCACGGTGTCGACCTCGAGGTCCCGGCCGGGGGAGTGGCCGCGATCCTCGGTCACAACGGCGCCGGCAAGACGACGCTGCTGCGGACCGCGGTGGGGCTGTTGCCATGCAAGGGCGGGACCATCACCTTCGACGGCGAGGACATCACCCGCTTGCGCCCCCACGCGCGGGTGGCTCGCGGGATCGGTTACGTCCCGCAGGGACAGCAGTCGTTCACCCAGCTCACCACGGCCGAGAACCTGCAGCTGGTCGCCGACGGCCGCAGGCGCGGTAAAGCGCTGATCGACGAGTCGCTGGACCTGTTCCCGGCGCTGCGCGAGCTGCTCGATCGCAAGGCCGGCCTCCTCTCCGGCGGTCAGCGTCAGCAGCTGGCGATCGCCCGGACGCTCATCACCGAGCCGCGGATGCTGGTGCTGGACGAGCCCACCGAGGGCATCCAGCCCAACGTGGTGGCCGAGATCGAGCGGATCATCGTGGAGCTCGCCTCCCGCGGCGACCTGTCCGTTCTGCTGGTCGAACAGCACGTCGGCTTCTCGCTGCGCGCGTCGGACGTCTACTACGTGTTGGAGTCCGGGCGGATCTCGCACTCGGGCGCCTCCGACGCGTCCGCCGCCCACGACGTCTCGGCGGCGCTGGCGATCTGAGCGGTGGCGCCCTCGACCTCCTGCTCAGGGCGCCGCAGGTCAGTAGGCCGGGTAGCGATCAACATCGCGGGCATCCGATCGATCGCCGGATACGCCAAGAGTAACTTCCCCGCAGTCGAGGGCGTGGCCGTTCGGGACGCCACCGTCTGACCAGCCGCAGCCACGTTTGGCAGCAGCCAGGGTGGAGAAAGTGCGATTCAGCCGCCCTCGCTGCTGCCAATTTCGCCGTGAGTGCTGCCGAATCGGCGGTGCCCTGGAAGGCGGGTTCAGGGCACCGCGGGTTCAAGGCACCGCAGTTCAGCGCGCTCGCTGCCCGCGCCCGCTGCGCGCGCCCGCAGCCCGCGCCGCCGGGTCGAGGCGGTAGGCGGCCCGACTCGGCGCCCGCTCACACCCCGCGGAGCTCGGCCATCCGCAGCGCGAGCCGCAGCTCGAGCGCCCGGTCGCCGCGCCGCCAGCCGGGCCCGAGAATGGTGTCGAGGCGGTCGAGCCGCTGGTAGACGGTGTTGACGTGCACGAACAGCCGGTCGGCGGTCGCGGACGGGCTGCCGTCGGAGGCGAACCAGGCCTGCAGCGTGTCGAGGAGGGAGGTGCCTCGCGCCCGGTCGGCAGCGCGCACCGGCCCGAGGTTGCGTTCGATGAACTGCCCCACGAACTCGCGGTCGGCCTCGCTGAACAGCAGCCCGTACAGCCCGAGTTCCTCGGCGGCGGCACCGGAACCGGCGCGGTCGAGCGCGATGAGCAGCCGCGCGGCCCGGCGGGCGCGTTCGACGTGATCGCCCACATCGGCGAGGCCGGCCACCCCGGCGATCGGCCCGGAGCCGCCGACGGTCGCCTGATGCGCGGCGAGCCGGGCGGCCACATCGCGGGCGGTGGCCCCGGCGTCGGACCCGGGCAGCAGCATGACGGCGCGGTCGCCGTACGTGGTGACCAAGCCGTCGTCGACGCGGGCGAGCGCGCGGCACTCGGCCTGCAGCGCGCGCGGCATCCGCTCCTCGGCGGGGGTGATGACCAGCGCGACGAGGTCGGTGTCGACGTCCACGCCGAGCAGGGCGGCGCGCCGGCCGATGGCCTCGAGGTCGTGCTCGCCGGGCGCCAACACCTCGGCCAGCAGCTCGCCGCGCACGCGGTTGTCGGCCTCGTCGCGCGCGCGGTGCCCCAGCAGGATCAGCGCGATCACCGAGGCCACGCGCCCGAGCGCCCGCCCGATCGCGGGGACGGGGCCGCGGCTGGCGAAGGTGACGTACCCGAGGTGGTCGGGTCCGGTGACGACCGGGGTGACGACGACGAGGTGGCCGTCCACCGACCGGGTGACGGGTCCGTCGGTCCGCTCGGTGTCCGCGGCGACGTCGTCGACGACCCGCCGCAGCAGGTCGAGTGGCGGTCCCTCGGGCGGGCACGCCCAGCCGATCTCCCGGTGGGCGAGGTCGAACACGGCGGCGGAGCCTCCGCCGATGTCCACCACGAGGTCGACGATCTCGGGGACGGTGGCCCCGGCCACGACCAGCCGGGTGAGGCGTTCGTGGAGGTCGACGATTCCGGCGAGGCGGGCGGTCTCGGCGTGGGCGGCGTCGAAGGCGTCGAGGGTGGCGTCGAGTTCGCGGCGGCGTCGGGTGGCGCGTTCGGCGGCGGTGAGGGCGGCGGAGACCTGGTCGGCGAGCAGGGCGAGGAGGGTGATCTCGTCCTGGGTGAAGTCGCGTTCGGTGCGGTCGGAGGTGAACAGCATCCCGGTGAGCCGGCCGAAGGTGCGCACGGGGACGCCGAGGATGGCGGTGAGGCCCTCTTCGAGGATGATCGGGTCGATGACGTGGGTGTACTGCTCGTCGGCGAGGTAGTTACGGGTCCAGCGGGGTGCCATCGCCTCGGCGACCTGCCCGCCCAGGCCGAGGCCCATGCCGAGGCGGATGGTGTCGAAGCGGGGGCTGGTCGCGCCCTCGGCCGTGCGCATGTAGGTGTCGCCGCGCTCGGGGTCGAGCAGCATGACGTACGCCAGGTCGGTGCCCACGATCTGGCCGGCGGGGTGCCCTGCTCGACCGCCGCCACTTCCACCCGCTCGGCGTCAAAGGCATCAACCCCTGGGCTTCATAGCTGCCCCAGCATCTCCTTCCACACGGGCCGCCAGTACTCGATGGCCTCGGCGGAGTCGAGCTTGGTGTGCACCACGCCGACGGTGCACTTGCCGCCGGCCTTGTCGCTGAAGTTCAGGGCCACGCGGGTCCCGTCCGCCAGCGGCACCCGCCAGTAGCGCCATTTCTCGGTGCTCGAGGTGGACGGCTCCGCCTCGATCTCGACTCCGCCGAACTCCTCGCGCTCACCGACGAGCGCGACCCACGCCTGCAGTGCCGCGTCCTTGTCGCCGGCCACGGTCTTCGAGGTGGACAGCTGGAAGTCGCCGTCGCAGGACTGCCCGGGGACTCGTAGCCCGGTGTGCTGTTCGTAGGCGACGGCGGCGTGCTGCGCCCACCATTCGCGCTGCTCCACCGACTCGGGCATGTGCTGCAGCGTCAGCCGCGCGATGGCGGTGCGCTTGAGCTCGCGGGCGCCCTCGCGGTCGAGCAGCTCGACCCAGTCCTCCCACGAGCGGCCGGTGGCGGCGGCGACGGCGGCGGTACTCGACGACTTGACCATGCATTCATGCTGCCCGACCCGCCGCCCCGCCGCGCGCCGCGCTTCAGGGAAGAGAGGGTCGACGACGACGAGGTCCGCCTACCCGCCTGCGCCGCCATCACCCGGCGAGTCGAGTCGGTCCCGGCGGGCCGGCGGGGAACTCCGATTCCCGGCGAAACGCCCGTCGACGCCGGCGGGCCGGGGAACGATGAGGGTTCCGCGGAGAGAGGAGCGGCATGGACGTGGACCGACCCCGGGAGCGCGACGAGACCGAGGCGCAGCGGATCGACCGCAACTGGATCGAGCTGCTCCAAGAGCTGCGCATCGTCCAGACCGGCGGTCAGGTGCTGATCGGTTTCCTGCTGGTCGTGCCGTTCCAGGAGCGGTTCGCGGAGATCAGCTGGGGTGCCAGGGCCCTGTATCTCGTCGTCCTGTCGCTCACCCTGATCTCGTCGGTGATGCTGCTGGCCCCGGTGATGATTCACCGCGCGGTGTTCCGCTCGCACCGCAAGGACCGCGTGCTCCGCTTGTCCGCGACGTTGGCCCGCGCCGGGTTGGCGATCTTGTCCGTCGCGATGGTCGGTCTGGTCGCGCTCATCTTCACTCTGGTGACGGGCACAGCAGGCGGCCTCACCGCTGCGGCCGCGATGGCCGTCTTCGTCGTGGTGATGCTGTTCGTGATCCCGGCCCGACTACGGCGCGGTGCGGTGACGAATCCGTATGTCGCTGAGCTGTGACCGCGGCCGCGGGTGGGGGAGTAGCCCGGCAGGCCGCCACCCGCCTTGACCTGCGGTGCCCTGCGGCCCGTGTTCAGGGCACTGCAGGTCAGAGCTAATGCATAGTGGCAACCGAGGCCCTGGCGACGGCGGGAGCCCGACCAACATTGCTCTTCGCACTCTGTACCCACATTGGGAAACTGATTGGGACTCATTGCCACTCTGGACTGAAAAGTCGCGATCTAGTGCCAATCTGCGGACATCGCTGTCCCTGGACACCGGACAGAGGTCGAGTGCTGGTGCTACAGGTCTCCGGGCAGCTTGTCGCGGCGGATGTCGCGCCAGGAGGGCTGGCGCATGTTGCCGTCGTCGGTGAAGCCCTGGTGGCGGACCTCCACGACGATCTTGGGCGTCACCCAGACGGCGTCGCGGCGAGCGTCGGCGGGCAGCTGCTCCACAAAGGGGCTGGTCTTCCGGCGCAGAGGCTCGAGCTCGTCGAGCAGGGCGCGGGCCTGCTTGTCGGTGAACCCGGTACCTACGCGACCGATGTAGGCCAGCCCCGTCTCGGCGGGCAGGCCCAGTAGGAGGGAGCCGAGCGAGCCGGAGCGGCCACCCTTGCCGGGCCGCCATCCGCCGACGACGGCCTCGGTCGTGGTGAGCAGCTTCTGCTTGAGCCAGGCCTTGGAACGGCGGCCGGATTCGTACTTCGAGTCGCGGCGCTTGGCGACGATGCCCTCCCAGCCGTATTCCTCGGCCTCGGCCAGGGCGCGGTCACCGGGGCCGTTGAGGACCTCCGGCACGTGCACTCGATCGACCTCCCGCAGTGCCGGCGCGAGCAGGTCCAGCACCTCACGGCGGCGCTCCCACGCCTGTTTCTGCAGGTCCACGCCATCGACCTCGAGCACGTCAAAGACGAACAGCTCGACCGGCGGCAGGGACGAGTCCTTGCCCTCGGCGGCGGCCTGCTTGGCCAGCGACGCGAAGTCCGGCACGCCGTTGGCGTCGAGGATCACCAACTCGGCGTCGAGAACGGCCCGCCGCTCGAGCGCTTCGGCCAGCCCGGGAAAGCCGTCGGCGAGCCAGTCCATCGAGTTGCCGTTGCGGCTGACGAGGCGCGTCTGTGCGCCGTCGGTCGCGAGGGTGACGCGGTAGCCGTCCCACTTGCCCTCGAACGCCCACGTGTCGTCGGGCAGTTCGGTCACCTCGGCGGCCGTGGGGATCATGGGCAGCGGCGGCGCGTCGGGGCGGTCGGCGCTGTCGGACCGGTCGGAGGAGGTCGAGCGGGCCGCGCGGCCGGACTTGCCCGACCCGCCGGACTTGCCCGACCCGCCGGACTTGCCCGACCCGTCGGACGCGCCGGAGCTGCCGCCGGAGCGCGAGGGGGACTTGTCGTCGTCGGGGTAGCGCGACTTGGGGTTGTCGCGCCCGCCGTAGAAAGAGTCGGGCGACTGGTCCTTCATGTACTGCACGATCCACTGGTTCTTCTCGGCGCTCGTGCGGACGAGGACGTACCGGCCGGAGACCTTCTCGCCGTCGAGCCACACGATGATCTCGTCCTCGCGCCACTTCTCGCACTCGTAGGTGCCGCGGTCCCAGACGGTCATGTGGCCGGCGCCGTACTCGCCCTTGGGGATGGTGCCCTCAAACGTCTCGTAGCCGAGCGGGTGGTCCTCGGTGTTCACCGCGAGCCGGCGGTCCTTGGGCTCGGTGGGCAGGTTCTTGGGCACGGCCCACGAGGCCAGGACCCCGTGGTGTTCGAGGCGCAGGTCGTAGTGCAGGCGGCGCGCGTGGTGTTCCTGGATCACGAAGATGGGTCCGTCGCCGTCGGAGCGATCGGTCTCGACCTCGCCTTCGAACGGCTCGGGCGTCTTGCGACGGTCTCGTTTGCGCCGGTACTCCGCCAGGCTCGTGACCACCGCGTCCTCGCTGGTGGGGGAGGCGTCACAGCCCTCGGCCTCGGCGGCGCGGGTGGCCGCGCGGTCGGGGTCCTCATCATCCGACGACGACGAGCTCTTCTTGCCCCCGGACGACTTCTTGGCCCGCGACGTCGAGCCGGACGAGGACGCCTTCTCCTTGGCGGAGCCGCCCTTCTTGGCCGTGCCTTCGAGGCCGTCGAGGAGATCGCCGTCGGAGTCCAGGCGCTTGAGGACGTCGTCCCAGTGCAGGTGCGTCAGGCCGCCGTCGCCGAGTTCCTCCCACGAGCGGGGCGCGGCAACCCACGGTTCGGCCCGCCCGCGCAGGGAGTAGGGGGCGACTGTGGTCTTGGCGCCGCTGTTCTGGCTCCAGTCCACGAACACCTTGCCGGAGCGAATCGAGCGCTTCATGGTGGCCGTGACCAGGTCCGGGGTCTGCTTGGCGAGGGACTGCGCGATCTGCTTGGCCACCTTGGAAGCGCTGGCTGCGGTGACGGCCTTGTCCAGCCGGGCGTAGAGGTGGATGCCCTTGGAGCCGCTGGTCACGGGGAACGACTCGAGTCCCGCCTCGGACAGCAGGTCCCGGACGCGGAGGGCGACCTTCGCCGTCGTATCCAGATCCACGTCCTCACCCGGATCGAGGTCGATGACGATCCGCCGGGTCCTGCCCGGCTCGCCGTTCGTGAGGGTCCACTGCGGTACGTGCAGCTCGAGCGCGGCCTGCTGGGCGAACCAGGCGAGGGTCGCGGGGGAGTCCAGCACCGGGTAGCGGACGGTGCGCGAGGAGTGCTCGATCGCCACGCTCGGCACCCAGTCCGGCGCGTGCTGGGGCAGGTTCTTCTCGAAGAAGGAGTCGGCGTCGGTGCCATCGGGCCAGCGCTTGCGGGTGACGGGCCGGTTGCCCGCGTAGGTGATGAGCAGCGGCGCGACGGCCGTGTAGTACTCGAGCACGTCGGCCTTGGTGGTGCCGGTGGCCTCGTAGAGCACCTTGTCGGGGTGGGTGAACCGCACGGTGCGCCCGTCGACCTTCACCGACTCCTTCTGCCCCTTAGTCGCCATGGGACCACTCTCGCATCCGACTCGGACACTGGCGACCGGCTCGGTGGGCGGATCAGGTGGCGACGACGACGAGGGCCGCAACTCGACCGGCCGGCCCCGCGCGTCGTGTGCGGGACCGACCGGAGGGGCGAGGGCGGCTGTGGTTCGTCTACCGAGAGCCGGCCTCGGGGCGTGCGCGCCGAGCGCGGCTCATGCCGCGGCGGTGTTCACCGACGTCTCGACGCTGGGTTCGTCCGGGGCCGTGGCCGGACTTGAGGTGGGCGGCGACGCGGACGGGCTGGTCGTAGCGGTCACCTTGGGCAGCGGCGGCAGATCGAACATCCACCCGGCGGTCCCGTCGGGCCGGAGCATGGCCTGCTGCGCGGAGTCGTCGAGTGCGATCGGGATGATGATCTCGTACTGCCGGCCCGCCGAGAGCGCGGTGGTCTTCGAGTTGGCCGCTTGCTCGCAGTCGGGACTGATGATGCCGGCCCTACGGATGGTCCCGCCGGGGCGGACCTCGGCGAAGTCGCCCGGGCCTATGGACGCCCACCTGCCGGGGCCCTCCTCGGCAGAGGTGCGGATGACCAGGGTGAGCTCCACTCCGCAGCCGGGTGTCTGGACGATGTCGTCGATCCTCGCGGTGCCCAGCTCGACGCCCTCGCGGGAGTCCGGCAGCGTCAGCGAGGTCAGCGTGTTGTTCTTGAACGCGTACTCGCCCAGGTGGGTGAGGTGCCGGGGCAAGGTCACCGTCGCCAACTGATTGCTGACGAACGCCTCGTCGCCGATGGCCTCGAGCGTGTCCGGCAGGGTGACCGACTCCAGCCCGGCCGCTGCGAACGCGCCTCTGCCGACAGCGGTCACGGCGTAGTCGATGCCGTCGATCGTGACGGTGCTCGGGATGGTGACCTCGGTCGCGCCGGAGGCTCCGGAGATGACGGCGGCTCCCTCGGCGGGCGCGCCGGTGTCGACCGAGTAGACCAGGCCGTCCACGACGCCGGTCCAGTCGTCGGCTCGCGCGGGCGCCGCGGCGAGCACCCCCAGCGTGGCGAACGACAGTAGTAGAGCGAGAACGAGCGACAGGTGGCGGCGGGTCGCGGCGGCAGTGGCGGGCAGCGCGGAAGGCATGGGGGATCTTCCTGGGAAGTCGGGCGCGCCGCACCGTCTGATAGGGGAGATGGCGGGAGACGCGTGGGTGGGGCGCACGCGGTCGGGCTGGCCGGCAGGCCCGGAGTCGACCGCGTTGCCGTCATACCTTAGCGCTTCTATCGGCTTTTATGTGGACATTCTCACCGAAGGGGTGTCGCTGTTCATCTGGCACACCGCCTCGAGGCCGCGCCCCGCGTCGGTGCCGTGGGAGCGGCCCGTCGCCGTACTGGGTGTGGGCGTGGCTATGTGACGACGACGAGCCCGCCGATTCCCCGCCGGAGTTCCGTCCGCCGGTTGGACGTGCTCTGCTACACGCGCCAGCCCCCGCCCGGGTGCGGTGCTCCGGAGGGGTTAGTGGCTGGCCAAAAGGTCCGCGAACATCGCTTCGTCGGCGTCCTTGAAGTAATGCCCGTGGGTCCGCATTACTGTTTCGATGCTGTCGGCGCCCACTAAGACGACCTCGAACCGCGCCACTTCGTCGCTGTTGCGGAACTCAGCCTCAGCAGCCTCGTAGGCAGTAACCGCCAGCCGTGTGTCGGTGAACTCCTCCTCGCGGATGAGTCTCCCGGCATCGAAGCTGTAGACAAGAAGGAAGTGAATCAGCGACTGCGCCACCGTAGCCTCCTATGCCTTGTAGTAGCCCTCGTGAACGACCTGCTCGCGGGCTTTGCGAAAGGCCTCAAGGGTAGCCCGATCCACACTAGTCCCCAACTCGCGGGCACGCAGCTGCTTTGCTGCGAGGGCGAAGTAGGTGATCATCGACTCGGGTCCGATGCCGTCTTTGAGCGTCAGGCCGAGTCTGTTGTCCGCTGCCTCAACGGCGTCCGCCCAAGACTGCTCCCAGGGTGTGCGGAACTGGATCTCGACGAATCGGGAGTCTCGGATGACGACGATGTGACGAGCCCAGTACCCCGTAGTTTGAGGCTTACTGACGTAGTCGCGATCCCGGTGAACGTCCCAGCGCTGTGCAATGCGATCGGCGAGCATCCGAACCGCCGCCTGATCCGGGAGGATGACTCGGACGCCGCCGATATCC
>NZ_BCSL01000016.1:0-75625 GCF_001570845.1 Dietzia papillomatosis NBRC 105045
CCCGCCTCGTATACGGCCAGTCCCTCGGCGGCACGGCGGGCGACCTCGGCGACGAGCCCGGGGTCCCCGGGACGCACGACGTCGGCGTGCCCCAGCAGGAAGCGGAGCAGCCACGCGCGGTCGTGATAGGCGATCTCGACGTCCAGATCGCCGTCGGGGCGGCGGACCACCGTGTGGAAGCGGAACTCGTCGAGGAACCACGCCGCGGCAGCCGGGACGCGGGCGGCCTCCAGGCGGACGTCCCCCTCGCCGTCGTCCTGTGGTTCGGGGCCGAGCGCGCGGCGCGGTCCCACCTCCTCGACCCCGCTCATCCGATCCGTGCGGAAGGTCCGCCACTGCCCGGACGAGCGGTCCACGCCGTGGAGGTAGGAGTGACCGTCGGCGACGGACAGGCGGGCGGGGTCCACGACGCGCGTGGTGGAGGTGTCAGAGCTCGCCGAGTGGTAGACGAAGCGCAGCGCCCGGCCGTCGTGCACCGCGGTCCGCACCACGTCCGCGTCGGAGTCCGCCGACTCGCGGCGCGTGTCCGCGGTGACGCGGGCGTCTTCGCCGGTGGCTGCGCGCAGCGTCGTGAGCAGGTCGCGTAGCGCGGTCTGGTCGATCACCTCGGGTTGGCCGAGGAACACGGCCAGCCCGGTCTCCAGGGTGACCGCCTCGGCGGCGGTGAGGCGCACGGGGCGGTCGATGCCGGCGGTGAACGTCACCTCGACCATCTCGGCGTCGTCGAGGTCCTCGGAGGAGAAGGCCAGGTCGATGAGATCACCGGGGCCGTAGCCGGGCAGGCCGCAGGACCACAGTTGCCACAGGGCGTCGCGGAGTTGCTTCTCGCTCATGCCGAGGTCGCGTGCGGCGTCGGTCACCCGGACGGGACCGCGGGTGTGGAAGTACGGGACAACGCTGAGCAGCGTCGCGAGCGGGACGGTGCGGGGACTCATCGGACGGCCTCCTCGGCGGCGCTGAGGATCGACACGACGCGCACCCGCAGCTCCGCCGGTCCCAGGGCGACGGCATCGGGACCCTGCGCGGCCACCAGCGCGGACAGTTCGCCCAGCGGCGCGGCGAGACCGAGATCGGCGCCCGTCCTGCCGAAGCGCTGTGCGGGCGTGGCTGACCGGGCCATCGCGCGCAGCTCGGCGGCGCGGCCGTCGGCCACCCACACGGTGGCCTCGAGCAGCGGGTTGAGGCGGGAGACGGCGTCGTCGAGCAGCGCCAGGACCTGCTCGGTGGGCGGCACGGGGACGGTCCGGGCGGCGCGCGTCGCCTTGACGTCGGAGATGCGCACGAGCCGGAAGGTGCGGGGCTCGCCGCGGTCGAGGTCGTGGCCGACGAGGTACCAGTGCCCGTGGCGGGAGCCTGTCCACCACGGTTCGACCCGGCGCGTCCGCGGGTCGGAGGCGCCTGCCGGGGTGTGCGAGAAGGTGAGGCCGGTGCCCTCGGCGACCGCCTCGGCCACCAGGGCGGCCGTGGCGAGCTCGGCGGGGTCGGCCACGGAGACGGTGGCGCCGGCGTCGTGGACGGGGTCGATCCCGGCGGCGGTGAGCTTGGCCAGCGCCCCGCCGGCGCGGGCGGCCCTCTCCCCCTCGCGCCACACCTCGGCGGCCACGGCGAGCACGCCGGCCTGCTCCGGCGTCAGCGTGATCTCGGGCAGCTCGTATCCGTGGGCGGGGATGCGGTACCCGGCGGGCGAGCCGGGCGCGAGCGACGCGCCCTGTTCGAGCGGCACGCCGACGTCACGCAGCTCCCGTTTGTCGCGTTCGAACATCCGCAGGAAGGCGTTCTCGGACTCGCAGTCGTCGTAACCCTGGACCATCCGGCGGATCTCGTCGGCCGACAGGAACGCGTTGGTCGACCTCAGACAGATGACGAGGTTGACCAGGCGTTGCGACTTCGAGGTGGACACTGCTGGAACGCTATCGTCCGAGCGCGGCGATGAGATCGTCGACACGCGGGTCGACCTCGGCGAACGGGTCGGTCAGTGCGACGGTGGGTACCGAGCCGTCGGAGAGCTTGAGGTGCACCCAGTCCACGGTGAAGTCGCGCCCGGCCTGCCGTGCGGCGGTGATGAATCGACCGCGCAGCGCGGCGCGGGTGGTCTCGGGGGCGACGCTGCGGGCGCGTTCGACGGCGGCGTCGTCGACGACGCGCGAGACCATCCCCCGGCGTTCGAGCACGGAGTGCAGCCCCCGCCCGGGCCGGATGTCGTGGTAGGTGAGGTCGATCTGCGCGAGGCGCGGGTGGTCGAGGTCGGCGCCCGTCCTGGCCTGCACCTGCCGGATGAGGCGCAGTTTGGCGGCCCAGTCGACGTCGGCGGCGATCGAGTCGTGGTCCCCGGACTCCACGGCGTCGAGGATGCGCTCCCACAGGGCCACGCAGTGTTCGACGTCCGGGCGGTCGTCGCGCTCCCATCCGCCGGCGTCGAGGTAGCGCCGGACCGCGCCCAGGAACTCGCGCTGGATCTCGAGCGCGGACATGGTTGTGCCGTCGGTGAGGGCGACGGGGCGGGTGCCGGTGAGGTCGCGGCTGATCTCGCGGATCGCGCGTATGGGGTGCGCGACGGCCATCGGCCGCAGCTCGACGCCGGCCTCGATCATCTCCAGCACGAGCCGGGTGCTGGCGATCTTGAGCAGCGTCGTGGTCTCGATCATGTTGGAGTCGCCGACGATCACGTGCATGCGCCGGAACCGCGTCGAGTCGGCGTGCGGTTCGTCGCGGGTGTTGATGAGCGGTCGCGAGCGGGTGGTCGCCGAGGACACGCCGTCCCACATGTGCTCGGCGCGCTGGGAGAAGCAGTACACCGGCTCGGAGGTCTCCCCCAGGCCCACGCCGGCTGGGATGCCGGGCAGGATCTTGCCGGCGCCGCAGATGAGCTGCCGGCTGACGAGGAACGGGAGCAGGGTGTTGGCGAGGCCCCGCACCTGGGTGCTGCGGTCGAGCAGGTAGTTCTCGTGGCATCCGTAGGAGTTGCCCACGGAGTCGGTGTTGTTCTTGAACAGGTAGACGCGGGCGTCGATGCCCTCGTCCGCGAGGGACTGTTCGGCGGCCAGGGCGAGGTCGTCGACGATCCGCTCCCCCGCCCTGTCGTGGGCGACGATCTGTCGCAGCCCGTCACATTCGGCGGTCGCGTACTCGGGGTGGGAGCCCACGTCGAGGTAGAGGCGCGCGCCGTTGTCGAGGAAGACGTTCGAGCTGCGCCAGCGCTCCACGACGGGGCGGAACAGATAGCGGGCGATCTCGTCGGCGCCGAGCCCACGAGCGCCTTCACCGCTGACGCTGGTGATTCCGAACTCGGTCTCGATCCCGACGATGCGACAGATCATGGGGGTCTACTGCCCGCCTTTCTGGACGTAGGACTTCACGAACTCCTCGGCGTTGGTCTCGAGGATGTCGTCGATCTCGTCGAGCAGCGAGTCGGCGGTGGTGGTGTCGGCGGACTTGACGAGCTGGCCGGCCTCGTCGTCCGGGTCGGCGGGTCCGCCGGCGTTCTTCTGGATCTGGGACATGGTGTCTCCTCGTGTGTCTGAGCGGGACGGGCCTGTGCGGGCCGTCAGTACGGGTACTGGTCGGGCCCGTCGGGCCCGAGGAAGTCGGGATGGGCCTCGCAGTACTCGCGGGACCCGACGTAGGGGTCGGTGAGGTCGACGTGGCGTTCGTGGCCGCGGGAGTCGACGACGACGACGTGGTCCCACCCGGCGGCGCGGATGCGGTCGCCGAGTTCGGCGAGGAAGCGTCCCCTGGCCCAGGCCCGCGTTCGTGCGGGCGGGGTCGTGACCGCGGCCTCGACCTCGTCGTCGGTGACCAGTCGGCGCATGGCGCCCTTGGCGACCAGACGGTTGTAGAGTCCACGCCGCGGGTCGATGTCGTGGTACTGGACGTCGATGAGGGCGAGCCGGGCGTGGTCCCAGTCCAGGCCGTCGCGGGTGCGGAAGCCCTCCAGCAGCCGGAGCTTGGCGGGCCAGTCCAGTCGGTCGGCGCACGACATCGGGTTCTCCTCGAGCGCGTCGAGGATCCCGCGCCACTCGCCCAGGACCTCGAGCGCCCAGCCCGGGCGGCCCGTGCCGTCGCCGATGACGCCCGCGACCCGCTCGAGGATCTCGCGCTGGAGAGCGAGGCCGGTGACGTTCCGGCCGTCGGGCAGTCCCACGGTCGCCCGGAGCGTGGGGTCGTGGCTGATGATGTGGACCGCCTCGACGGGATCGACGGGCAACAGGTCGGAGAAGTCGCCCCCCGCCTCGATCGCGTCCAGCACGAGGCAGGTGGTGCCGATCTTGAGGTAGGTGGCCAACTCGGACATGTTCGCGTCGCCGATGATGACGTGCAGGCGGCGCCACGTCTCGTCCGGGGCGTGGGGCTCGTCGCGGGTGTTGATGATCCCCCGCCGCAGGGTGGTCTCGAGCCCGGTGAGGACCTCGATGTAGTCGGCGCGCTGGGCGAGCTGGTAGCCGGCCGTCTCTCCGGACTGGCCGATCCCGACGCGGCCGGCACCGCTGAACACCTGGCGGGACAGTAGGTGCGGGGCCAGGCTCACGGTGAGCCCGTCGAAGTCGACGTCGCGGCGCACGAGGTAGTTCTCGTGGGCGCCGTAGGAGGCGCCCTTGCCGTCGACGTTGTTCTTGTAGAGCTTGAGCTCGGCGTTGCCCTCGGTGGCCGTCGACTCGACGCCCGCGCGGTGCATGATCACCTCGCCGGCCTTGTCCCAGATCACCGCGTCGCGTGGGGAGTCGACCTCGGGAGCCGAGTACTCGGGGTGTGCGTGGTCGACGTAGAAGCGGGCCCCGTTGGTCAGCACCCGGTTGGTGACCCCGAACTCGCTGGGATCGTAGGCACGTGCCGCGCCCAGGTCGAAGCCGCGGGCGTCGCGCAGGGGCGACTCCGAGCCGTAGTCCCAGCGGGCCTCGTCGGCTCCCCCGGCGGCCTCGCCCGGGTCGGTGTAGGCCTTGATCACCTGGGTCGAGGTGACCACCGAGCTGAGCAGCGGCTGCCCGACGGCGACGATCCCGAACTCGATCTCCGTGCCGATGACGCGCCCGCGCGGGTTCACCGCCCGTCTCCCCGGTTGGGGACGGAGACCTCGATGACGCGCTCACCTCGGACGCCGGTCAGGCGTGCCCACTCCTGGGGGTTGGACGTGTTGGGAAGGTCCGTGTTCTCGGCGAATTCGGCGTCGACCGCGTCGAGGAAGTCGTCGGTGGTCAGTCCCCGGCCGGTGCCGTGGACGATGTCTTTGATCGCCAGCTTCTTGGCGCGGTCGACGATGTTGCGCAGCATCGCCCCGGAGGTCAGGTCGGCGAGGTAGAGCGACGACCGGCGGCCGGAGGCGTACACGAGGTGCACGTAGGTGGTGGAGGCGTCACGGGTGTAGAGCCGGTCGACGATGCGCTCGATGAGTTCGCGGACATGGGTCTCACGGTCCGTGTCTCCGACCTCGACCGGGTCGAAGCGAAGGTCCGGGGTGATGTACTTGGCGAGGATGTCCGCAGCCGCGTTCCGGTCGGGCCGGTCGATGCGGATCTTCAGATCCAGGCGGCCGGGCCGGAGGATGGCGGGATCGATCATGTCCTCACGGTTGGAGGCGCCGATCACGATGACGTTGCGCAGGTCCTCCACGCCGTCGATCTCGGCGAGCAGCTGCGGAACGATCGTCGTCTCCATGTCCGAGGACACGCCGGACCCGCGGGTGCGGAAGATGGAGTCCATCTCGTCGAAGAAGACGATCACCGGGTTGCCCTCGGTGGCCTTCTCCCGCGCGCGTTCGAAGATCGACCGGATGTGCCGCTCGGTCTCGCCGACGTACTTGTTGAGCAGCTCGGGGCCCTTGATCGAGAGGAAGTACGAGTTCGGGTACCGGCCGTCGCTGACGTCGTCACCCCGGGCCACCGCGGCCGCACGCGCCAGCGAGTGCGCCACGGCCTTGGCGATGAGGGTCTTGCCGCATCCGGGAGGGCCGTAGAGCAGGACACCCTTCGGCGGGGCCAGGTGGAACTCGCGGTACAGGTCGTGGTGGACGAAAGGCAGCTCTATCGCGTCGCGGATCTGCTCGATCTGCGGACCCAGACCGCCGATGTCGGAGTACTCGACCGTCGGGATCTCCTCGAGGAGGAGCTCGTCGACCTCCGCCTTGGGCACCACCTCGTAGGCCACGCCGGCCTTGGGATCCACCAGGACCGCGTCGCCGGGGCGGACGGGTGCGGGGTGCTCGGCCGTGCGCGCACCGCGCAGGGCGGCGGCGAGGACGACGATGTGCTCCTCGTCGTTGCCCATGACCACTCGCGCGCGGACACCGTCGGCGAGCACGTCCCGCAGGACGGCGGTCACACCGGTGACCGGGAGCTCGCTCGAGACCTCCAGGACCGTCATGGCCTCGTTGAGGCGCACGGTCACGCCCGGGGTCAGGTCCGCGACGTCCACGCCGGGGGCGACCGTCAGGCGCATGCGGCGGCCCGCGGCCATGACCTCGACGGTGTCCGCGCCGGCGGGACGGGTGAGGACCACGCCGTAGGTGCTGGGCGGGGTGCCGAGCCGCTCGACCTCGCCCTTGAGGGCCTCGAGCTGGTCGCGTGAGTCCTTGAGCAGTTCCGCGAGCCGGACGTTGCGGGCGCCGAGGGCGTCGATCTTGATCGACTTCTCGCGGTCCGATCGGGCCCCCTCGTCCACGGCCTTGCGCAGCCGTGCGAGTTCGGCGCGGTCGACCGCGACCCTGTCCTCGCCCTGGCCGGCCGGGGAACGTCCCTCGGTCACGCGATCACCTGCCCTCCTGGTCGTCGACGGGTCTCCTCGTCGTCGTCCCCTCCACCCTATCGCCGGGGTGCCACGCGGGTGGCCGCGCCTATCGGCGGGGTGGCACGCGGGTGGGCGCGCCCGCCGCCGGGGCGGGGCACGGGCCGGCGCGCGTCTGGTCAGCCCTTACCGCTGCGACGCTTGGGCTTGAGGGTCGTCACCCCCTCGGCGAGGCGACGTGCGGTCACCAGGAACGCGGTGTGGCCCTGCATGCGGTGCTCGGGGCGCACGGCCAGGCCCACCACGTGCCACCCGCGGTTGATCGACTCCCACGCGCGGGGCTCGGTCCAGCACTGCTGGCGCCGCAGCGCCTCGACCACGTCCGACAGCTGCGTGGTCGTGGCCACGTAGGCCACCAGCACGCCGCCGGGTACCAGCACCTCGCTCACCGTCTGCAGGCACTCCCACGGCGCGAGCATGTCCAGCACCACGCGGTCGACCTGACCGCCCAGCGCCTCGACCGAGGTCTCCGCCAGGTCCGCGACGCGCAGGTCCCAGTTCTCGGGGTGCTCACCGTAGAAGGTGCGGACGTTGCGCTCGGCGTGCTCGGCGTGGTCTTCGCGGATCTCGTAGGAGAACACCCTCCCCTCCGGGCCGACCGCCCGCAGCAGCGAGCACGTCAGGGCCCCCGACCCCGCGCCGGCCTCGAGGACACGGGCGCCGGGGAACACGTCGCCCTCGTGGACGATCTGCGCGGCGTCCTTGGGATAGATCACCTGCGCGCCGCGCGGCATCGACAGCACGTAGTCCGTGAGCAGCGGGCGCAGCGCGAGGTACTGCGCGTCCTTGGTCGAGGTGATGATCGATCCCTCGGGCGCACCGATGAGATCGTCGTGGCGCACCGCCCCATGGTGGGTGAAGAACTCCGCACCCTCGACCAGCACGACGGTGTACTTGCGCCCCTTGGTGTCGGTGAGCTGGACGCGGTCACCCACGACGAACGGGCCGGATCGCTGCACGGGACCTCCAGAGGACGGGGGGTCGGTTGTCCGACCGGTTGTCTACCCTGCCAGGTGTGACGGATCCCCTCGAAATCGGTGGCATCCCGGCGGCGGGCGACGTACCCCTGCCGGAGCGCAAGCCCCTCGCCCTGTCGGCCTCTCGCGCGTCCGACTACCGGCAGTGCCCGCTGCTGTACCGGCTGCGCGCCGTGGACCGCATCCCGGAGCCCAAGACTCGCGCCCAGGTCCTCGGCACGGTCGTCCACTCCGTGCTCGAGGAGCTGTACGGACTCGAGCAGTCCGAGCGGGCGCCGCAGCGCGCCGCGGAACTCGTCCCCGCCGCCGTCGAGCGCTTCTACGCCGAGGAGGACGGCGCGACGGTGGTCCCGCTGTCCGACCGCGCCGACTTCCAGGCGCAGGTCGCGGCGCTGGTCGCGGCGCTCTACGGCGTCGAGGACCCGCAGCGCTTCTCCCCCGCCTCCTGCGAGCAGTACCTGGTCACCGCCACCGCGGCCGGCACCCCGCTGCACGGCTTCCTCGACCGGGTCGACGTCGCGCCCACCGGGGAGGTCCGGGTGGTCGACTACAAGACGGGTAAACCCCCGCACCCGCGCTTCCAGGACCAGGCGATGTTCCAGATGCGGTTCTACGCCCTGATGTACCAGCGCATCCACGGTGTGCTGCCCGCGCAGCTCAAACTCATCTATCTCAAGAACGGCAGCTGGCTCACCTTTACCCCGGATCATGCGTCGCTCGTCGAGACCGAGGCGTCCCTCGACGCGCTGTGGTCGGAGATCGAACGGGCCGGGCAGACAGGCGACTTCCGCCCCCGCACGTCCCGCCTGTGCGACTGGTGCAATCATCAGGCGCTGTGCCCGGCGTTCGGCGGCACCCCGCCCGAGTACCCGGGGTGGCCGGGGACCCGCGTGGTCCCCGCCGGCGCACACGATCTGTTGACCGGGCGAGGAGAACCGAGGAGTTCATGATGACGGAGGCCTACTTCGAGCCGCTGGGATCCGACGACGGCTGGGAGGTCTTCCGCGCGACCCCGCACACCGTCAGCGCCTGGGGCCCGGACCTGCAGCACGGAGCGCCGCCCTCGGCCATCCTCACCCGCGCCATGGAGCGCCTCGACGCCGGCAGCGGCGCACGCATCGCCCGCGTGGCCGTCGATCTGCTGGGGCCCGTCCCGCTCGGTGAACTGCGGACCCGTGCCCGCGTGGCCCGACCGGGCCGCCGGATCCAGCTGCTGGAGTCGGAGCTCGTCGCCGGCGGACGGACCGTCGCGCGGGCGAGCGCGTGGCGGCTGGCCACCGGCGACACCACCCACGTCGAGCAGGCGGCAGAGGCGCCGCGCGTACTACCGGACACCGATCACAACGGCGACTTCTTCACCCGCTGGACGAGTGGCTACATCGACTCGCTCGAGATCCGCGGCGCCGAGGACGGCACCGTCTGGGCCCGGCCCACTCTGCCGCTGGTCGCCGGGGAGGAGCCGACGCCCGTCCAGCACGTGATGTGCGTGGCCGACATCGCCAACGGGGTCGGCGCGGTCCTCGAGCCCGCCGAGTGGCGGTTCCTCAACACCGACCTCGTCACGCACCTCCACCGACCGCCCGTCGGTCGCTGGATCGGCGTGGCCGCCCGGGCGTCGATCGGGCCGGACGGGGTCGGCGCGACCTCCGGGACACTGTTCGACGAGAAGGGCGCGATCGGCGACACCCTGCAGGCCCTGCTCGTCGAGCGGGTGTGAGCCCGAGAATGTACGGACGCGGCTGGTGGACTTCAGAGCCCCGGTGTGCTGCGGTAAGTGTGCTACCTCGTCCGGTAGACCGTGACTTTGCGCGCAGTTCGTTCGAGCCAGAACTCCGTGTGGTACCGCTCGTTCTCAGTCAGCCAGTCGTCGAGCCGGGCTCGCGTCAATCCCCGTCGTTTGAATGCCGACGACTCCATCGCACAGATCTGATTGGTGGTCAGGTAGCCGCCTGGGGCGACCCGCTGGAGGCATTCACGGAGATGTTCCTCGATCGACCCGCTGTAGCTCTTATGTAGCGGAGCCGGCGTGACAGTCGAGCCCCGCGCTGTATTCGAACGGGAGGCTCGCACAGGCCGAGTTGATCGAGGTGGCGATGACGAAGGAACGGAAGCAGTCCCGATACCGCTTATTGGTGCCTTGGGAGGCTCTGTCAGACCGGCGGCTGTCTCCGCAGGCCGTTGGCAGCCGAACCCACTGGTTTCGCCGTCCGGAACGCGGGGGCCCGGGGACACCCGGGCCGGCCGGGTATCTGAGGCGGACGCAGGTTGATTTCCTGCGACCGCCGGGCCGGCCCAGAGGGAGGCCACGCGATCTGCCAACTCCCTCGCGCGTTCGAGGATTTCCGCGCTCCCCCACCGGGGATGCGAGGCGATCTCGACGTTGAGGGCAAGCTTGCTGCTACGCAGAGTCTGGCGTTTGACAGAGAAAGTGTTATTTCCTATCTCGCTGTTTAAACCGGTGAGCGTGAGGTTTCCCAAACAGTGCAGCTGCATCTCCGGATCGATCCCGTCGATCGTCAGGATGGGGGCCTCCCAAGATGACGGCGGCTTCTGCGGAAGGATGTGCTCGATAGAGAGCGACTCCGAGTTAATTAGGCCGAGCTCTTTGTGTCCGTAGGATTCCTCCAGGCCCAGCAGGACGTGACGGAGCGTCGGGTTCCTCGAGATGTTGTACAGCCGTTCGCGGACTGCGTTGTTCCGGAGCTCGTCGTCGTTCGGCCAGCGGTACTGGGGCCGCGACAGTATGAGGCGAATACGCGAAGGGACATGTTCCGCGAAGTCCAGCTCTTGAGGCAATCTAGTGAACAGCCGGTTCAGGCCAGCGGCAGTCAGCCCGGCCAGGGTCCGGCGGACCAAGAACGATTCCGCGTAGTGCAGCGCCAGCGCTACGTCGTCGTCGCTCATCTGGCCCTCCCCGCGGCCTTCGAGCAGAAACAATGCAAGTGGGTGGATGGTCTCGTTTCCGAGGCGCTTGATTCGTCGCAGTGCTGCGGCGACGGTGGGACTGTCTGACGTCTCCGGAGAGAGAATGCTCCGAAGGTAGGTACTCCGGCGACGAAGATCGCGCACGAAGTCGATCACGTCGTCCTCGTCCGCCGCTCGCCGCGTGAGCCTGTTCTTCTGGGCTTGGTAGGTGTTCTTCTTCGACAGTGTCGGAGTTCCTCGCAAGACCATATCCAGGTAAGCGAGATCCTCGATTCGATCGGAGCCAATGTTCCGCTCAATGTCCGCCCACATTGTCCTGTGGACGAGGTCTCCCTGCGTGGGCAGCATCATGAACACATGATTGCGGAGAAGGTCGCCCTGAGTCAGGGAAAGCCCCTTGTCATTCAGCGATTCGAATATTCGAAAAGTATTGTCCTCGGCCGACAGTGAGATTGCGATGATCTCCATTCGAGAGGTGATCACGTTCAGTAGCCTGGAAAGTCGGTCGTCGTCCATCGTGTCGACCAGAGCGCTGAACTCATCGAAAGCGTTGAGGATCTCAGAGGGGCCGTCCGGGCGAGTCGTGCCGTCGACCAAGTGCTCCAGCGCAGTACGGTCCAACTGTGTCGGAAGGAGCTTGAGCCGTGATTCCCCGGTCTCGTGCCGATTTATCAAGTAGACGTCGTTCGTCTTCTCGGCAGCGCCGTTCTGATCTCGCTCTCGCAACCTGTCGCGGATCGCCAGAACGAAGATGTAGAGACTGGTGAGCCTCTGCTGACCGTCCACGACTAGGAGGCGCTGGATCCCGAAGAAGCTAGAACCGGTTGCGGGCGCCAAGACGACAGATCCGAGGAAGTGGTTATCGGGCGTGTCAACATCTTCGAACTTCTCGAAGATGTCGTCGACGAGAATTGCACGTTGCTTTTTAGTCCAGCTGTAAGGGCGCTGGTACAGCGGGACAAGCAACTGCCGCTGTCCATCCACCAATTCGCTGAACGTGCGCTGCTCGGCCTTCACCCGTAGAAGTGTAACAGTGCGAACATTTCATCGAGTTGGGCCACGTTTCGGCTATCGCGGAGCGGCGCATTTCTCGCACACCTTCGGCAGCGGCGATAGTCCTATCCCATGCGGCAGGAGCGGATGTCGGTCGCGATGATCGACTTCGCGCCGGCGGCGGCCAACTCGTCCATGATCGAGTTGACCCGCTTGCGCGGCACCATCGACCGGACCGCGATCCACGCCGGGTCGGCCATCGGGGACACGGTGGGTGACTCGATCCCCGGCGTGATCGTCGAGACCTCGTCGAGGAGGCCCTTGGGGCAGTTGTAGTCCAGCATCATGTACTGCTGGGCGAAGACGACGCCCTGGAGTCGCGCGCGCATCTGCGACATCGCGGCCGTCACCTCGGCGTCCGCGCGCGAGATCAAGACGCCCGAGGAGTCACACAGCACGTCGCCGAACGCTTCGAGGCCGTGGACCTTCAGCGTCCGGCCGGACCCCACCACGTCGGCGATGCAATCGGCCACACCCAACTGGATGGAGATCTCCACGGCGCCGTCCAGGCGGATCACCTCCGCCTCGACCCCCCGCCGCTGGAGATCGCGGCGCACGATGTTCGGGTACGACGTCGCGATCCGGGCGCCGGCGAGTCGGTCGGTCGACCATCCCGCGCCGGCGGGTCCTGCGTACCGGAACGTGGAGTGGCCGAATTCGAGATCCAGGACCTCGTTCACCTCGGCCATCGAATCGGCGGCCAGGTCGCGGCCGGTGATCCCCAGGTCGAGTCGGCCGGAGCCGACGTAGACGGCGATGTCCTTGGGTCGAAGGAAGAAGAACTCGACGTCGTTGTCCGGGTCGATCAGGGTGAGGTCCTTGCTCCCCTCGTGGCGACGGCGGTAACCGGCCTCGGAGAGCATCTCGGAGGCGGACTCGGACAGTGCGCCCTTGTTGGGCAGTGCGACACGCAGCATGACGGGTCTCCGGGATCTGTGAGCGTGAGGATGGACATGGGTCGCGACCCGGACGGGCCGGACCTAGAGATGTCGGTAGACGTCCCCGAGGGTCAGTCCGCGCTTGAGCATCATGACCTGGGTCCAGTACAGGAGCTGGGAGATCTCCTCCGCCAACTCCTCGTCCGACTGGTACTCGGCCGCGATCCAGACCTCTCCGGCCTCCTCGATGACCTTCTTGCCCAGATGGTGGACGCCCTTGTCGAACGCGGCGACGGTGCCGGATCCCTCGGTGCGCGCGGTGATCCGCTCGGAGAGCTCGGCGAACAGGGAGTCGAAAGTCTTCACGCGGCCTATTGTCCCACAGCCGCGCCCACGGGTGACCCCGAGGTGAGCGCGTGGAGCCCCGCGACGTCGACCCCCTCGAGCGTCGAGTGCGTGTGGGCCCCCGCGACGTCGGGTTGACCGTCGGTGGACGGGATGTAGAGGACGCGGCACCCGGCCGCTACCGCCGCGGTGGCCCCGGTGACCGAGTCCTCGACCGCGACCGCCGACCCGGGCTGGACGCCCAGCTCAGCGCAGGCGAGCAGGTACGGGTCCGGCGCCGGTTTCCCCTCGGCCACCATGCAGCCGGTGACGACCACGTCGAACCGGGACCGGTCGATGAACTCCAGCGGCACCACGGCGACGTCGGCGGTCGTGTTGGTCACCAGGGCGACGGGGACCCCGGTCGCGGCGATGTCGGACAGCAGTTCCTCGGCACCCGGGCGCCACCGCATGTCGGTCCGCATGAGCTCCGTGACGCGCGAGTTGAGGCGATGCGCGAGACGGTCGAACTCCTCGCCCTCGATCCGGCGTCCGGTGTATTCGCCGAGGATCTCGAAGAACCCGTGCAGGGAGTTGCCCAGTGTCCGTTCGCGGGTCGCCTCGTCCAGCGGCCGTCCCATGTGCTCGGCGAGCTCGAAGACGGCGATGTCCCACAGTCGTTCGGTGTCGACGAGGGTGCCGTCCATGTCGAGACACACCGCGGCGGGGAGGTGGGCGGTAGAGGTGCTGGTCACGGCCTACTGTCTACCCGAAGCAGGTGAACCGGGGGTGACGCGCGGCAGGCCGCCGGCGGCCGCGACCGGTGACAGTGCGGCAGTCCGTGCGCCGCCCCCGGCGAGGACGGCACCCACCACGGCGAGGGCGGCGGACCCGCCGATGCTGAGCATGACGATCTCCTCAGGCCGGGTGAAGGTGATCTTACCCGCCCGGGATTCGGCCGACGCTCCGTCCGACGGCTCAGACGTTGAAGTACTTCGCCTCGGGGTGGTACAGCACGAACGCGTCCGTCGACTGCTCCGGGTGTAGCTGCAGTTCCTCGGACAGCACCACCCCGATGCGCTCGGGCTCGAGCAGGTCCACGACTACCTTGCGCGACTCCAGGTCCGGGCACGCGCCGTAGCCGAAGCTGTAGCGCGCTCCGCGGTACTTGAGGTTGAAGTAGTCCTGGATGCTGTCGGGGTCCTCGTCGGAGACCGATCCCTCGGGCAGGGTGAGCTCGTCGCGCACGCGTCGGTGCCAGAACTCCGCCAGTGCCTCCGTGAGCTGCACCGACAGTCCGTGCACCTCGAGGTAGTCCCGGTAGTTGTCCCCGGCGAACAGCTCGTTGGCGAAGTCGGCGATCGGCGACCCCATCGTCACCAGCTGGAACGGCAGGACGTCCACGGTCCCCTCCGCCTCGCAGCGCTCGCGGGAGGCCACGAAGTCCGGGATCGCCAGGAAGCGGGAGCGCTGCTGGCGCGGGAAGGCGATCTTGTGCAGCACCTCGGCGTCCGGACGCGGCTCGGCCAGGACCCAGATCTCGTCGCCGACCGAGTACGCCGGGAAGTAGCCGTAGACCACCGCAGAGTGCGACAGGATGCCCTCGGTGGTGAGACGGTCGATCCAGGCGCGCATGCGCGGCCTGCCCTCGGTCTCCACCAGCTCGTCGTAGTCCGGCCCCTCCCCGCTGCGGGTGCCACGCAGGCCCCACTGCCCGAAGTACAGCGCGCGCTCGTCCAGGTGCCCGAGGTAGTCGGCCACCGGGATGCCCTTGGCGATGCGGGTGCCCCAGAACGGCGGGGTCGCTATCGGCTGGTCCGCGGCGACGTCCGAGCGCTCGGGAATGACCACGGGCTCGGCCTCGGCCGCGCGCTTGGCCGCGATCCGCTCACTGCGGGCACGGCGCTCGCGACGCTCGGCCGCCTTGGCCGCGGCCTCCGAGGACTGAGCCATCGGCACGCCGGTCCGCTTGGCCGTCATCACCTCGTCCATCAGCCGCAGGCCCTCGAACGCGTCACGCGCGTAGAACACGTCACCCTGGTACATCCCGGCGAGGTCGACCTCGACATAGGAGCGGGTCAGGGCCGCGCCGCCGAGCAGGACGGGGAACTCACCGGCGATGCCCTCGGAGTTGAGCTCGGCGAGGTTGTCCTTCATCACCACGGTCGACTTCACCAGCAGACCGGACATGCCGATCACGTCGGCCTTGTGCTCGCGTGCCGCGGAGATGATCTCCGAGATCGGCTGCTTGATGCCGATGTTGACCACGTCGTAGCCGTTGTTGGACAGGATGATGTCAACGAGGTTCTTGCCGATGTCGTGCACGTCGCCCTTGACCGTGGCCAGGACGATCCGTCCCTTGCCGTCCTCATCGCTCGCCTCCATGTGGGGCTCGAGGTGGGCGACCGCCGCCTTCATCGTCTCGGCCGACTGCAGGACGAACGGCAGCTGCATCTGACCGGAGCCGAACAGCTCACCGACCGTCTTCATCCCACCGAGCAGGTGGGAGTTGATGATCTCCAACGGGGGGATCTCCGCCATCGCGGCGTCGAGATCCTCCTCGAGTCCCTTGCGCTCGCCGTCGACGATCCGCGCGGCCAGGCGCTCCATGAGCGGCATCGCCGCGAGCTCGGCGGCGCGGGCGTCCTTGGCGCCGGCCGCGGAGACGCCCTCGAAGAGCTCCATGAACACCTGCAGCGGGTCGTAGCCCTCGCGGCGACGGTCGTAGACCAGGTCCAGGGCCACCTCCCGCTGACGGTCGTCGATCTTGCTCATGGGAAGGATCTTGGAGCTGTGCGCGATCGCCGAATCGAGACCGGCCTGGACGCACTCGTGCAGGAACACCGAGTTGAGCACCTGGCGCGCAGCCGGGTTCAGGCCGAAGGAGATGTTCGACAGACCCAGCGTGGTGTGGATCCGCGGGTGCGCCTCGGTGAGCCGACGGATCGCCTCGATGGTCTCGATACCGTCGCGGCGGACCTCCTCCTGCCCGGTCGAGATGGGGAAGGTCAGACAGTCGATGATGATGTCCTCCTCCGCCATCCCCCAGTTCCCGGTGAGGTCGGCGATGAGCCGCTCCGCGATCTCGACCTTGCGGTCGGCGGTGCGGGCCTGGCCCTCCTCGTCGATCGTCAGACCGACGACGGCCGCGCCGTGCCGGGACACCAGACGCATGATCCGCTGGAACCGCGAGTCCGGCCCCGCGCCGTCCTCGTAGTTGACCGAGTTGACCGCGCAGCGACCGCCCAGCTTCTCCAGGCCCGCCCTGATGACCTCGGGCTCGGTCGAGTCGAGCATGATCGGCAGCGTCGAGGACGTGGCCATCCGGCCGGCCAGCTCTGCCATGTCCCCGGAGCCGTCGCGGCCGACGTAGTCGACGCAGAGGTCGACCATCTGGGCGCCGTCGCGCATCTGCTCCTTGGCGATGTCCATGCAGGTGTCCCAGTCGGAGGCCAGCATCGCCTCGCGGAACCGCTTGGAACCGTTGGCGTTGGTGCGCTCGCCGATCATGATGATGCCGGCGTCCGCGCGCAACGGCGTGGAGGTGTACAGCGAGGCGACCGCGTTGACGGGCTCCACCGTGCGCTCGGCCTTGGTCCGTGCGTTCACCTGCTCCTTGAGCCGGGTGATGTGCTCCGGCGTGGTGCCGCAGCAGCCGCCGACCATCGAGAGGCCGAACTCGGAGACGAAGTCGGCCACCTGGGGCGCGAACTCCTCGGCACCCAGCGGGTAGACGGCGCCGTGCTCCCCCAGCTCGGGCAGGCCGGCGTTGGGCATGACCGACACAGGGATCTCGGCGTGCCGCGACAGGTAGCGCAGGTGCTCGACCATCTCGGCCGGCCCCGTGGCGCAGTTCAGGCCGATCATGTCGATGCCCAGCGGCTGCAGCGCGGTCAGTGCCGCGCCGATGTCCGATCCGAGCAGCATCGTGCCGGTCGTCTCGATGGTGACGTGCGAGATGATCGGCAACCGCCGTCCCGCGGCCGCCATGCCGTCCTGGCACCCGAGGACCGCGGCTTTGACCTGCAGCAGGTCCTGGCTCGTCTCGATCAGGTACGCGTCCGCTCCCCCGCGGGCCAGCCCCTCGGCGGCCTTGGAGTACGCGTCTCGGATGTCCTCGAAGGTGGTCTGACCCAGTGAGGGCAATTTGGTCCCGGGCCCGAGCGAACCCAACACCATCCGCGGGGTCCCGTCCTCGGACGGGCCCATCTCGTCGGCGACCCCGCGCGCGATCGCCGCACCCTTCTCGGCGAGCTCGCCGATACGGTCGACGATGTCGTAGTCGCCCAGGTTGGACAGGTTGCACCCGAAGGTATTGGTCTCGACCAGGTCGGCTCCGGCCTCGAAGAAAGCACGGTGAATCCCCGACACCACGTCCGGCCGCGTCGCGTTGAGGATCTCGTTACAGCCCTCGAGACCCAGGAAGTCCTCATCCACGTCGAGGTCGACAGCCTGAAGCATCGTGCCCATCGCCCCGTCACCGATCAGTACTCGCCGACGGGCGGCGTCCAACAGGGGCGAATCGAAATCGACAGACATGGGCCCCAGTGTATGGGTGCCTCCGGATCGGAGGTACGTAGGCTGTACTAATGACTGTCGAATGGAGTCCCGACGGGCATCTCGATCTCGAGAACCCGGTGATGATCGTGGCCTTCGAGGGCTGGAACGACGCGGCGGACGTGGCGACCGGCACCATCGAACACCTCGCGCTCAACTGGGAGGCCCGCCAGATCGCCGAGGTCGGCGGAGACGAGTTCTTCGACTACCTCGAGCAGCGGCCCGTCGTCCGGTTCGCCGGCGGGGTCTCGCGCTCGGTGGAGTGGCCGCGCATCGTCGTCTCGGCGTGTCGGCCGGACGGCGTCGCCAACGACGTCCTGCTGGTGCGCGGGCCCGAGCCGGCCCTGAAGTGGCGGCGGTTCGCCTCCGAGTTCGTCGACCTCGTCGACACTCTGGGCGTCTCCCAGGTCGTGCTGCTGGGGGCCTACCTCGCCGACGTGCCGCACACCCGCCCGGTGCCACTCACCGGTGCGGCGTTCAGCCGTCAGCGGATGACGACCATGGGCGTGTCCCCCTCGGACTACGAGGGACCGACCGGGATGTCGGGCGTGCTGCAGCAGCTGCTCACCGAGGCCGGCGTGCCCACCCTGAGCCTGTTCGCGGGCGTGCCCCACTACGTGGCCTCCCCGCCCAACCCGCGCGGGACCGAGGCGATGTTGTCGTGGCTCGCCGAGAACCTCGGGATGGCCGTGCCGATGGACGCGCTCCGCGTCCAGGCCCGGACGTGGGCCGAGCGTGTCGACGCCGCGGCGAGCGAGGACGAGGACCTGCGCGACTACATCCGGTCCCTGGAGGACCGGCTGGACGAGGAGTCGGGGGTCACGCCGGGCGTGGACCCCGAGCCCGACCGCGGCCGCGCGTCCGGCGGGGAGGCGATGCCACTGGTCGACGGCGAGGCGATCGCCGCCGAGTTCGAGCGCTTCCTGCGGGGTGACCGGGACGAGCCCGACGCCGGCTGACCGGCGTCAGGCGGGGATCGTCGGGATCCCCAGCAGGGCGTCCAGTGCGGTCGCGATGCCGGCCCCGGCGGACGGGTCGGAGTCGTCGCCGTCCAGCGTGGCGGACGCCCACGCGTCGACCACCGCGAGCGCTCCGGGCGTGTCGAGGTCGTCCGCGAGGCGCTCACGCAGCTCCGCGATCACGGGCGCCGCGTCCGCGCCGACTCCGCGGGCGATGGCCCGGCACCACAGGTCGTACCGGGTGCGGGCCCGCTCGAGGAGGTCGTCGGACCACGAGCGGTCGACACGGTAGTGCCCGGCGAACAGTCCGAGCCGGATGAGGGCGGGATCCACGCCCCGGTCGCGCAGCGCCTGCACGCGCACGAGGTTGCCGAGCGACTTGCTCATCTTGACGCCGTCGAGGCCGATCATCGCGGCGTGCACGTAGAACCGCGCGAACGGTCGCCGGCCCGCCGCGGCCTCCGCGTGCGCGGCGGAGAACTCGTGGTGGGGGAACGCCAGGTCGCTGCCGCCGCCCTGGATGTCGAACTCCATCCCGAGCCGGTTGCGGGCGATCGCCGAACACTCGATGTGCCAACCCGGTCGGCCCGCCCCCCAGGGGGACGGCCACGACGGCTCGCCGGGCCGTTCGACCCGCCACAGCAGAGCATCCAGCGGGTGTTCCTTGCCGGGCCGGTCCGGGTCGCCACCGCGCTCGGCGAACGCGACCGCCATCTCGTCGTCGTCGTACCCCGACTCGTATCCGAAGTCGGCGGTGGCTCTATGCCGGTAGTACACGTCGGAGTAGCCGTCGACGTCGGGGTCGATCCGGTAGGCGTGGCCGCGGTCGAGCAGCTCGCCGACCATCTCCACCACCTCGTCGATCGTCTCGGTGGCCGCGACGTAGTCGCGCGGCGGTAGCACCCGCAGCGCCTCCATGTCCTCGCGGAACAGGTCGGTCTCCCGGTCTCCCAGCTCTCGCCAGTCGACCCCGTCACGCTCCGCGCGCTCGAACAGCGGGTCGTCGACGTCCGTGGTGTTCTGGACGTAGTGGACCTCGTGACCCGCGTCCAGCAGTTGCCGGTAGACGAGGTCGAACGTCAGGTAGGTCGCCGCGTGACCCAGGTGGGTGGTGTCGTAGGGGGTGATCCCGCAGACGTACATGCCCGCGACCAGGCCGGGCGCCACCTCGCGGACCTCACCCCCGGCCGTGTCGAACAACTTCAGGGGGACGCCGTCGCCGGGGACCGAGGGGACGACAGGCGAAGACCACGAGTGCATGGGGCCGAGTCTAGAGACCGCCCGGTCAGAAGAGCGGCCAGGGTAACGGGTAGCCCGGCCCCGGGACGGGGAACGTCCGACTCGCCAGCAAGGTGTCGACACGCTCGCACAGCGCCGCGATCTCGGCGTCGGACAGCAGGTCGGAGAGGGTGCGCCGCAGCTCCCCACCCGCCTCCAGGCCGCGACGGACGAGCTCGAGGCCCTCGACCTCGTCACCGTCCAGGGGCTGGCCCGCCCACCCCCACAGGACGGTGCGCAGCTTGGGATCGGTGTGGAACGACAGACCGTGATCGATCGCCCACACCACCCCCGCGGCGTCGACCAGCACGTGGCCGCCCTTGCGGTCGGCGTTGTTCACCACGTGGTCGAACACCGCGATCCGGCGCAGCCGACCGTCGGTGACGTGGGCGACCACCACGTCCTCACCGCGGGAACCCTCTCCGCGCAGCACCACGGCACGGCCGTGCGGCACCGAGTCGGCCGGGTGGACGTCGATCGGGTCGGGACCGGGTGCGTGCTCCCGGTCGACCTCCTCGATCCAGCGCTGCGCCATGCCCGGCCCGCCCGGCCCCTGGGCCGCGACCGTTTCGGGCACCAGGCCCCACCCCGACGCCTCGGACACGGCGTAGGCGGCGATCTCGCGCGCCGCGAGACTGCCGTCGGGGAAGTCCATCAGCGGGCGCTCCCCCGCCGACGGCTTGTACACCCAACTGTCGCCCCACTCGTCGACGCAGTGGTAGACCGCGTTGCTGCCGGACGGGATCCGCGACAGGACGGTGAGCTCGGGGCCCGCCGGGCGGTCGGTCACGGGTCGATGAGGTCGGTGAGCGCCTCCCCCGACCGCGGCAGGTACCCGTTGAGTCGGACACACAGATGACCCGTGGTGTCGATCGGCTCACCGCACAGCGGGCACGGCGCCCGGCCCGCGGAGACCACGCGCTCGCTGCGCAGGACGAACTGGCGGGCTCGCCGGGGGGTGAGGAACACCCGCAACGCGTCCGGGGCGTCCTCCGCATCCGACAGCACCACCGACTCGTCCGTGGCCGACGGGTCCATCGCCAGCAGTTCCACGACGATCTGGTTGCGCTCGCCGTCCCAGCCGAGGCCCATGGTGCCGACCTGGAACTCCGCGTCGACCGGCATCTCGAGCGGGTCGAGGTCGTCGACGTCCCCTCCTGCCGGGGGCACGGGGATGTCGGACTTGGCCGCGATCTCGTCGAGCAGGTCGCCCATCCGCTCGGACAGGATCTGCGCCTGCTGCTTCTCGCAGCGGACGGAGATCGTCCGGCCCGCCTCGGTGGCCTGGACGAAGAAGACGCGTTCGCCCGGCTGGCCGACCGTGCCCACCACGAACCGGGCCGGATCGCGGAACTCGTGGACTGCCCTGCTCATGCCGGTCGTCTCCTCGGGTGCTCGATGGTGCTGCGGATCATCAGGGTACGTTCCCGCCGGGCACCGCGTCCGAGCTGGCGTGGCCGGGCGTCGGCTCACCGACCTGGCCGGCCGGCTCCCCCCGCAGGCTGGCCAGGTCGCCGCCGGTGTCGTTGACCCGGAGGACGAACGGTCGGTGGGGTGTGTAGCGCACGACCGACATCGAGGCGGGTTCGACGACGATCCGCTGGAACTGGTCCAGGTGCATGCCGTACGCGTCGGCGAGCACGGCCTTGATGACGTCACCGTGGCTGCACGCGACCCACAGCACGTCCCGGCCGGCCTGTTCGGCGAGCCGCCGATCGTGCTTCCGGATGGCCGTCACCGATCTGCCGGCCATCCCGGCGAGCGACTCCCCCTCCGGGAAGACCGCGGACGAGGGGTGCTGCTGCACCACGGACCACATGTGCTCGGAGGCCAGGTCCTTGAGGGGGCGGCCGGTCCAGGTCCCGTAGTCCACTTCCACGAGGTCCTCCTCGAGC
Source organism: Dietzia papillomatosis NBRC 105045 (assembly GCF_001570845.1). Taxonomy (NCBI): domain Bacteria; kingdom Bacillati; phylum Actinomycetota; class Actinomycetes; order Mycobacteriales; family Dietziaceae; genus Dietzia; species Dietzia papillomatosis. Next base: position 21,621 of record NZ_BCSL01000016.1, read on the forward strand.
TCCGGTTCCACCCCGAACTGTTCGGCGAGCGGCTCGACGGTCTGCCGGCACCGCATCAGCGGCGACCGGACGACGGCCTCGACGGGCAGGCCCTCCAGTCGACGGCAGAGATCCCGCGCCTGGGCGTGACCCGTCTCGTCGAGCCCGACGCCCGGGGTACGGCCGGCCAGGGTGAGCGCGGTGTTGGCGGTGGAGCGGCCGTGCCGGAGCAGGATGACGGTCATACCGGCAGGTTACCGACGCCCCGGCCGGTGCGGTCAGGTCGCGGGGATGGTGCCGGTGCCGAGCAGGATCATCACCAGGGCGCCCAGGAGGATCCGGTAGCCGGCGAACCAGCCCAGCGAGTGGTTCTGGACGAACTTCAGGAACCAGGCGATGGCGGCGTAGCCGATGACGAACGCGACGGCCGTGCCGACGAGGAGCTGCCACCCGGTCGCGGCCTGGCCGGCGCCGGGGTCGAACGCGTCGGGCAGGCTGAAGAGCCCGGAGGCGAGCACGGCGGGGATCGCGAGGAGGAATGAGAACCGGGCGGCGGCCTCGCGCGACATGTTGAGGAAGAGACCGGCCGAGATGGTGCCCCCCGAGCGGCTGACGCCGGGGATGAGGGCCAGACACTGGGCCAGGCCCATGACGATCGCGTCCTTCATCGACAGTCCCTCGAGCGACTTCGCGTCGACCGGTCGGTCCTGCCTGCCGAACCTCTCGGCGGCCAGGAACACGAACGAGAACACGATGAGCACGATCGCGGTGATCCAGAGGTTGCGGGCGGCGTCCCGGATGAAGTCCTTGCCGACGAACCCGATGATCGCGATCGGGATCGACCCCACGATGACGAACCATCCGAGCCGGTAGTCCGGGTCGTCCCGTCGGGCGGAGTCGATCACGCCACGGAACCACGCCACCAGGATGCGGACGATGTCCTTGAAGAAGAAGACCAGGACGGCCAGTTCGGTGCCGAGCTGGACGACGGCCGTGAACGAGGCGCCGGCGTCCTCGCCGAAGAACCACGTCGAGAAGATCCTCAGGTGTCCGGACGAGGACACGGGCAGGAATTCGGTGAGTCCCTGGAGAACGGACAGGACGACGACCTGGAGCCAGGACATCCCCTCCGCGCCCTGGGCGAGGACCGATGTGTTCACGTGTGCGGTTTCCTCTCGGCTGCCGGCGGCTCGGACGCGGTCGCGTCACGGCACGCCGCGAGAGTAGTCGCCCGGACCTGGCCGGGGACCCCGGACCCGCGTGGTGGACAATGGCGGGCAGTCGAAAGGAACATCGTGCACCGACGTGTCCTCCGCCGTTCCGGCGTGCCCGCCGCCCTCATCGCTCTCGCGATCGGCCTGACCGCCTGCTCCTCGCCCACGAGCGAGCTCGAGGAGCAGGACCTCGTCGCGCAGGGTAATGCGGCCCCCGCCGAATCTCCGCAGGTCTCAGACCCGGCGGGGGGCGAAACCATCCCGGTGCCCGGGTCGGTCCGCGCCCTGGTCGCCACGGGCGACCGTGTGGCCGCGCAGATCGAGAACCCGCCGTCGCTCGAGCTGGGCCGGGTCGACGGCACCAGCTGGAGCGCGGAGGACTCCGTGCCCCTGCCGGCCGGGGCCGGGACCGCCTCCGCCGCGCACGACGGGACCGTGCTGGTCCCCCACGGCGACGGGGTCGTGCTGGTCTCCCCCGACGGTGGGGTGCGTGAACTGGCGGGCCTCGGGCCCGTCTCGGCCGCCGCCCTCACCCTCGACGGACGCCTGTTGACGGGAACCCCCGACGGCGAGATCGTCGTGCGCGACGCCGGCGGCGCGGAGCAGCACCGCATCGACGGGTTGACGTCGGTCGACGAGATCAGCGTCTCCGGCGACGGGTCCGTCACCGCCCTGAGCCGACCGGACACCGTGATCGCCAGCATCGACCTCGAGGCGGACCACGCCGGGCCGCTCCTGCGCGCGGGCAAGGGCGCGGGGCTCCTCGACGAGCTGGGGGAAGGCTCCGTGATCGCCAGTGACACCGTCGGCGGCACGCTGCTCGTCTACTCCACCTCGCCCGTCCGGCTGCACCAGCAGTTCCCCGTCGCCCCGGCCCCGTGGGCGGTGGCCGAGGACCCGACCCGTCAGGTCGTGTGGGTCGCCTCCACTGGAACGAACACCATCCAGGCGTACGATCTCGGCGACGGCGTGGGGATCCTGCGGGCGGACATCCCGACGGTCCGCCAGCCGGATTCCCTGGCGGTCACGGAGTCCGGCACCGTGGTGGTCGGGTCCGCCGACGGCGCAGGGCTGCACCTCCTCCGTCCGACCCTCACCGAGCCGGCGAGCTGATCGCACCGACGACCCACGTCCCATCGAGGAGGACCGTGTACGCACTGCTCAAGAAGGTGCTGTTCCGCTTTCCCGCGGAGCGGATCCACCACCTGGTGTTCGGCCTGCTCAAGCTGCTGACCCTGGTGCCGCCCCTGGGCGCCGTCGTGCGGCGGGTCCTGGGCGTGCGCGACCCCGTGCTTGCCCAGGAGGTCCTCGGTCGCACCTTCCCCGGCCCGCTGGGCCTCGCGGCCGGGTTCGACAAGAACGCCGCCGCCGTCGACTCGTGGGGTGCCATCGGATTCGGTTTCAGCGAGGTCGGCACGGTGACCGCGTCGCCCCAGCCGGGCAACCCGGCCCCGCGTCTGTTCCGGCTCGTGGAGGACCGCGCGATCCTCAACCGGATGGGCTTCAACAACCACGGCGCCGGCAACGCGGCCAACAACCTCCGCCGGCGCCGCAGCAGCGATCCCGTGGGGATCAACATAGGTAAGACCAAGGTGGTGCCCGCGGAGGACGCGGTCCGCGACTACGTGGCCTCGGCGACGATGCTCACCGGCCTGGCCGACTACCTCGTCGTCAACGTCAGTTCCCCCAACACCCCCGGCCTGCGTGACCTGCAGGCCGTCGAGTCGCTGCGCCCGATCCTCGCCGCGGTCCGGGACGTGGCGACGATCCCCGTGCTCGTCAAGATCGCGCCCGACCTGGACGACGCCGACATCGACGCGGTCACCGACCTGGTGCTCGACCTGGGGCTGGCCGGCATCGTCGCCACCAACACCACCATCTCGCGGGACGGCCTGCGTACCCCCGCCGCGCACGTCGAGGCCCTGGGGGCGGGCGGCATCTCCGGCGCGCCGGTGGCCGCGCGCTCGCGCGAGGTGCTCGCCCGGATCCGCGCGCGCGCGGGGGGACGCCTGGTGATCATCTCGGTCGGCGGCATCGAGACCCCCGAGGACGTGTGGGACCGCATCACCCACGGGGCGCACCTCGTGCAGACCTACACCGGGTTCATCTTCACCGGCCCGTCGCTCGTGCGCGGCACCAACCGCCTGGTGGCCAGGCGCCTCCGCCAGGGCGGGTTCGGCTCGCTGGCGGAGGCGGTCGGCTCGGCGGTGCGCTGAGCGCCGCCGCGCTCGAGCGCAGTGGCGCCGTGGCGCTATATCGCTACTGCTCGTAGATGCCCGTCACGGTGCCACGGGCCAGTCCCTGACCGAACAGGTTGAAACCGACGAACGCACACGAGGCGTCGTCGCCCAACTCGATCTCGTCGCCCACCGCATGGACGGCGAGGATGTAGCGGTGCGGGCCGTGACCCGCCGGCGGCGCCGCGCCCACGAAACCCTTGAAGCCGGCGTCGTTGCGCACCACGACGGCACCCTCCGGCAGGCCCGAGGTGTCGTCACCCGTACACGCGCCCTCGGGCAGCGACGTCACGTCCGCGGGGATGTTGGCGACGGACCAGTGCCAGAAACCCGACGCCGTGGGCGCGTCCGGATCGAACACCGTCACCACGTACGTCTTGGTGCCCTCGGGGCCGGCGCTCCAGCTCACCTGGGGCGACTTGTCCTGGCCGCCCTCGACGCCCATCTTCCCGCCGAGCTGCGCGGCCGACAGTGTGGCGCCCTCGGTGAACGACTCGCTGGTCACCTCCAGAGCGGGCAGATCCGGAAGGGCGGCATACGGGTCGGGCACGCGGAACTGGGTCATCGTTCTCCTCCTGCGATCGGACGGTGTGGATTGGTCCTCCAGCCGGTCACGTCCCTGTCTACCAGCGATGACCGCCCCGCGCGCCCCGCGGCGGGACCGCGATTTGGTCCCGGGTCCGGGCATCGGCTAATGTCATTCCTCGCACGGCCAAGGCGGACGAGATCCGCCGAAGGCAGCCAGTGTGCGAGCGCGAGTGGCGGAATGGCAGACGCGCTAGCTTGAGGTGCTAGTGTCCTATTAACGGACGTGGGGGTTCAAGTCCCCCCTCGCGCACACTGTGTCGAGACAGTAGAAGGGCCCCGGATCCGCGAGGAACCGGGGCCCGCTCTCGTCTCACGGGAAGGTTCCGACAGATGGCCCGGACGCCGGTACCCGTCGATTCAGCCGGTCGCGTCCCGGACGCGCTGGGCCGTGCGCTGGGCGCCGTCGCCCGTGCGGCCGACCGCCGGCTCGACGCCCTCGGCCTGGCCCCGCCGCCGCTCGACCTGCCGCCCGGGGTCCGCACGGATCTCCGCGCGTTCTTCGCCGGAACCGTCGACCCCACGGCCGTAACGATCCGGCGTGGCCACGTCCCCGGGATCCCGCACCCGCGTGCGTTCGCGTTGCCCGGGCTGATCTACCTCGGCGCCGACCCCGGCGTTGTCGGCATCGCGGGCCTCGACGGCGCCGTCCGCCCACGGGCGACCCCGACCCTGGTCCACGAGCTTGTCCACATCTGGCAGGGGCGTTTCCTCGGCCCGCGGTCCGTCGTCCGGGCCCTGGGCGAACAGATCCGGCTCGGGCGCCGGGCGTACGACTGGCGGGCCGTGCTCGACCAGCGGGCCGCTCTGCCGGTGGAGGCCCACGCCCAGCTCGTGTCCGACGCCTACGCCGCCCGCTACGGCCCGCCCCGGCAGCCGGCCCTCTCCGGGCGGGAGGAGCACATGCGGGCGGTGGAGGACGTGGTGACCGGTCTGCGCGCCGGTGACGCGAGCACCCTGCGGGGGCGGACGGTTTAGGGACTGACCACCTCGTCGTCGTACCGTATCTGTCGTGACCGGCACCAACCCAGACGGTATCCCCGCAGACGGTATCGACCCCGACGACCTCGAGACGTGCCTGCGCGTCCTCGACCGGGCCGCGGCGCTCGGCGAGGACCATCCCGACTCCATCCGGGTGCAGCGGTCGGTGGGCCACATGTTCAAGCTCCTCAAGAAGGCGCGGCGCGCCGAGGTCCGCCGCGCGCGCCAGGAGGCCGACAAGGCCGTCATCGAGGCCACGGCCACCGGCTCCCCCACGCGCATCGACGACGAGACCGCCGGCATCCGTCTGGTCTCCAACACGCCGGGCGCCGTCGCCGGCCACCTGCAGCGCGCGGTCGCCTGCTACGTGTGCAAGCAGCTCTACACCCAGGTCGACGCCTTCTACCACCAGCTGTGCCCGGCCTGCGCGGCGGTGAACCGCGCCAAGCGCGACCCGCACATGGACCTCACCGGCCGGCGGGCCCTGCTCACCGGCGGCCGCGCCAAGATCGGTATGTACATCGCGCTGATGCTGCTGCGCGCGGGCGCCGACGTCACCATCACCACCCGCTTCCCGCGCGACGCCGTGCGCCGCTTCGCGCAGATGGACGACTACCCCGACTGGGCGGACCGCGTCCACGTGATCGGCGTGGACCTACGCGACCCCGCGCAGGTGGTGGCGCTGGCCGACGAGGTGGCCGCCGGCGGGCCGCTGGACATCCTCATCAACAACGCCGCGCAGACGGTGCGCCGCTCCCCCGGCTCCTACTCGGGCCTGGTGGAGGGCGAGTCCGCGCCCATCACCGGCCGCGCCGCGGACATCCCCATGGTCACCATGGGCCGCACCTCCGAGCTGCACCCCGCCGCGCTCATGGGCGGCGAGTCCGCGCTCATCGGGTCCGAGGAGGCCGAACGCGAGGCCGACCACATCGCGACCCTCGCGCTGCAGGGCGGCTCGGCGTCGCTGGAGCGCATGGCCGCCGGCACCGCGATCGACGCCGGCGGGCTGCTGCCGGACGTGGTGGACCACAACAGCTGGGTGGCCACGGTCGAGCAGGTCGAGCCGATGGAGATGCTCGAGGTGCAGCTGTGCAACTCGGTCGCCCCGTTCATCCTCGTCTCCCGCCTGCGCCCGGCACTGGCGGCCTCGAAGGCACGCCGCAAGTACGTCGTCAACGTCTCGGCCATGGAGGGCCAGTTCTCGCGCCGCTACAAGGGCGCCGGCCACCCGCACACCAACATGGCCAAGGCGGGCCTCAACATGCTCACCCGCACCTCCGCGGAGGAGATGTTCACCGAGCACGGCATCCTCATGACCGCCGTGGACACCGGGTGGATCACCGACGAGCGCCCGCATGTGACCAAGGTCCGCCTCCACGAGGAGGGCTTCCACGCCCCGCTGGACCTGGTCGACGGCGCCGCCCGCGTGGTGGACCCGATCGTGCGCGGCGAGGCCGGCGAGGACCTTTACGGATGCTTCCTCAAGGACTTCGAGCCGAGCCCGTGGTGAGCGTCGACGCCGTCCACCGGATCCTGGCCGGGGACCTGCTGCCCACGATCCGCGCCGCCGTGGCCGACCTCGGCGGTGACGAGCCCGGCTCGCTCGTGCACACCCGTCCGACGCCCGCGGGCTCCGGGTGGCCCACCAACTCCGCCGCCGTGCTCGTCCACCACCTGTGCGGGGTCCTGACCTCGTGGGGCGCGGCGTGCCTCGGCGGCGAGACCATCTCCCGCGACCGCGGGGCGGAGTTCGCCTACACCGGCCCCGTGGAGCCCGAACTCGACCGCCTCGCCGCGCTCGTCGACCGGCTGCCCGGCTGGCTCGCCGCGGCGGTCGAGCGCGGAGACCTCGCCGATCCCGCCGGCACCACGGTCGACGTCGGCCGCGCCCGTGCGGCGGGGACCTTCACCCCGGACTGGGTGGTGGCCCACATCCTTCACGAGGTCGCCGCGCACACCGGCCAGCTGCAGGTGACGCGCGACGTGCTGGCCCCGCGGGGCTCCTCGCAGTGAGCCCCGTCCCGGTCCTGCTCGACTGCGACCCGGGCATCGACGACGCGCTGGCCATCGCCTACCTGGTCGCCGAGCACCGGGCCGGGCGGATCGACCTCGCCGGGCTGGTGTGCACGGCCGGCAACGTCGGACTCGACGACACGGTCGCCAACGCCCTGGCGTGGCTGGACCTGGCTGGCGCGCCTCCGGTGCCCGTGGCCGCCGGTGCACCCGGCCCGATCGCCGTCCCCCACGTGCTGACCCCCGAGACGCACGGCCCCCGCGGGGCGGGGCACGCGGAACTGACGACGACGACGAGGGCGCTCGACCCCCGCGACGGCGCCCGCCTCTGGGTGGAGCTGGCGCGCGCACATCCGGGTGAGCTGGTGGGGATCGTGACCGGTCCCTCGTCCAGCCTGGCCCGGGCGGTGGCGCTCGACCCCGCCCTCCCCGGTCTGTTGGCGCGCCTGGTCGTGATGGGTGGGACGTTCCGGGGGCACCCGGGCAACACCACCCCGGTCAGCGAGTGGAATGTCGACGTCGACCCCGAGGCCGCCGATCGGATCTGCCGGGTCTGGGAGAACGCGCGGGCCGCCGATCCCGCCGTCACCGCCCCGCTGTGGTGCGGCCTGAACCTCACCGAGCGGGCGGTGTGGACGCCCGAGCGCTCGCGGGAGCTGCTCGCCGCCGCCGACACGCCCCTGACCCGCGCCCTGGTGGACGCGCTGCGGTTCTACTTCGAGTTCCACGAGTCCGTCGGCGAGGGCTACCTGGCGCAGGTGCACGATCCGTTGGTCGCCTGGCTCGCGCTGCACCCGGGGTCCGAGGTGTCCGAGCCCGCGCACGTGCGGGTCGAGTGCGCCGGCGAGCACACGCGCGGGATGACGGTCGCGGACGTGCGTGGTCAGCGCGGGCGGGTCGACAACGCGCGCGTCGCGACCGACCTGCTCCTGCCGGGCGGGGCGGGCGCCGTGCTCGACGAGGTCTGCGCGGCGATCGTCTCGATGGCCGGCCCACAGGACTGAGTCGGCCGGGCTGCCCGCCGGCGTCAGTTGTCGGGCCGGGTGAAGTTCCGCGTCGGTGGCGCCGGGTCCGGGACGCACTCCTCGGTGTCGTGCCCGCGCAGCGAGGTCGCGCACGCCACCCCGGCCGCCGCGCCGGTGCCCACGGCGATCGGCACCAACTGCAGGCCGGTCACGATGTCGCCGGCCGCGTACACCCCCGCGACGTTCGTCAGCTGCAGCGAGTTGACGATGAGGCCCCCGTGTTCGTCCATCTCGCAGCCCAGTGCCTCCGCGAGTTCGTTGGTCGGGTGGTGTGCGTAGGAGAAGAACACCTTCGACCCCTCGATCACCCTCCCGTCGTCGAGCCGCACCCCCTCCAGCGCGCCGGGGGCGCCGACCAGCTCGCGGGCGACGCCGTCGACCACCTCGATGCTGTGCTCGGCGCACGCGGCGCGCTGGTCGTCATCGAAGGTCGGGTCCGCGTCGCTCTCGGTGACGATCACCACCTCGGACGCCCAGTCGAGCAGCTCGGAGGCGTACGCCGGCACGTGGGCGCCGACGCCCAGCACGATGATGCGCTGGCCCGCCGCGGTGAGGCCGTCGCAGGCCGGGCAGTGGTGCACGTCGACCCCGTAGTGCTCGTCGATCCCGGCGAGCTCCGGCAGCCGGTCGCGTACGCCGGTGGCGAGGATGATCCGCTTGGCCGTGACGGTGATCATGTCGTCCGCGCCGCCGTTCGAGGCGTTCGCCGGGGTGACGCGGGCGACGAACCTCTCGTCGGTTTCCTTCTCCAGCTCGGCGACGATGCCGTCGAGCCGGCGGACGGTCGGATATCCCTCGAGACCCTCGTGGATGTCGGCATAGAACTCCGCGGGCGTAGTGGGCCCGGTGCCGAGCATGCCGTGGATCTCCGTCGCGGCGAGGTTGCGCTGGTGGCCGGCGTCGACGAGCAGGGTCGAGCGCTGATACCGGCCGACCCACGTCGCGGCGGACAGCCCGGCCGGGCCCCCGCCGATGACGAGGACGTCCACCGACTCGGGAACCGGCTCTTCCGAGGAGTCGGTCAGGGGGCCGGTGTGGGTGTCGCTCATGTCTGTCCTCTCGCGGGCGGCCGGGTGACGCCACCCTACGGAAAAGGTCGGGCGGCCACCGTGTACGCCGGTGACGGAACTAGAACCGGTGCTAGGCTCCACCGGATGTCCGACGGCTCAGAAGGGGTCCGGACACGCGTTGTCGTCCCCTGTCACCGCCCTGGGAGAGTCCATGAGGTCTGTCGCTGCCGCCCTGATCGTCGCCGCGGGTGGCGCGGTCGCCGCCCGCGCCGCGGTGTGGGCGACCGCGCGTCGTCGGGCGGGCCGGCCGGTGTTCACGATGGCGGGTCCGGGCGCCGCGACCCCTGGTTCCGTCCACCCGGTCGACACCACGACATCGGTCGCGGCCGCGGGGTCCGGCTCTGCGCGTGCGGGACACACCCCGGGGACCCCGGGCCCGGGCGGCGCGATACGCCCTCCGGCTGGCGCCAAGGGCTTCGTCCCGGCGCTCGAGGGGATCCGCGGCCTCGCCGCCGTCGGCGTGCTCACCACGCACGTCGCGTTCGTCACGCGGTCGTCCACCGGCTCGCCGATCAAGAGACTGTTCGGCCGTCTCGACCTGGCCGTCGCGGTGTTCTTCGCCAAGTCCGGTTTCCTGTTGTGGCGTGCGCACGCCGATCACGCCCGCCGGGACAGGCCGGGAACGGCGAGGCCCACACGCGAGTACCTGCGCTCGCGGCTCGTGCGGATCATGCCGGCCTACGCCGTGCTGGTCGCCGCCGCGATGCTGCTGCTCGAGCAGAACCACGTCAACGGGCCCGCCTCGTGGATCGCCAACCTGACCCTCACGCAGATCTACACGTCGAACTTCCTCGTCGCCGGCCTCACCCATGCATGGTCGCTCGCGGTGGAGATGGCGTACTACCTCGCGTTCCCACTGCTGTGGACCGCGCTGAGGGGCCTGCGCGGCGACGCCGCGAAGTGGCGGATCCCGGCCATCGCCGCGTTCGGCGCGTCCGGTCTGGTGTTCCCCATGATCCCGTGGCACGCGCTCGGCCTCCTGCCGACCGATGTCAACGTGCAGATCCTCCCACCGTCGTTCACCGCCTGGTTCGCCGCGGGGATGCTGCTGGCCGAGATCGTGACGGCCCCGCCCGGCACGCTCGTCCGGGCGTGTCGCGATCGACTCGCGCGCTGGGGCTGGTGGATCGCCGGCGGGGCGGCACTGGTCGTCACCACCGTGCCGGCGTGGTTCTCCGAGGGCTTCGTCCATCCGGGGCCGCTCGAGTTCGCCGCCCGCACCGGGCTGGCGGGCACGATGGCGTTCCTCGTCCTGGCCCCTGTCGTCCTGGCGCCGGAGGGCACACGGTTCCCCGTGCTGGAATCGGCTCCGCTGCAGAAGGTCGGTACCTGGTCGTACGGGATCTTCCTGTGGCACCAACTCGTGCTGCACGCCGCGTTCCCCTTCACCCGCACCCCGCTGTGGGCGCCGCGCATGGCGGTCATCTGGCCGGTCACCGTCGCGGGTTCACTGGCGGCGGGCGCAGCGAGTCACCGATTCCTCGAGGAGCCCGCGCGCAGGGCACTCGAACGACGCTGACCGCCGGCGCGGACGTCCCACGACGTGGCGTGTCCCGGCGCGCCCGCGAGAAGAAACTTCTGCGGAGGTGTCGATCCCGGTCGCTCCCGTTCGTCATCATGGTGTCGGCGCACTCCGGCGACCGGCGTCCACCACGAACGGCCAGGTGATACCAATGAAATACGTACTACTGCTCTTCGGAAACCTCGACGACGCGCGCTGCGGGGAGCCCGGCAACGACGACGCCGAGCAGGGCCCCGGCCCGGAGGCGTTCATGGCGTTCGACGCGGAGCTCGACAAGGCCGGCGTGCTGGCCGGAGGGTTCGCCCTCGAGGATCCGGAGACAGGTGTGAGCGTCGCGTGCCCGCCCGGAGGCGCGGAGCCGGTGGTCACCTCGGGTCCGCTCCCCGAGAGCCGGGAATTCGTCGGTGGGACCATCGTCATCGACGTCGCGGACATCGACGAGGCGCTGGCCTGGGCCGCGAGGTGCCCCGGCGTGCACGGTGGTCGGGTCGAGGTCCGAGCGATCGCGGAGTACTGATGAGAATCCGCCGGGCGGCGAGCGGAACCGGGGCCCCGCCGTGACCGCCGGACGCCCGGCGCTCCCCGACGCGCTGCTCCGGATCCGGCAGGAGGAGCGCGCGCGGCTGCTGGCGGCGCTGGTCTCGCGATTCGGCGACCTGGGCCTCGCGGAGGACGCCGCGCAGGACGCGCTCGTCGCCGCGGCGGAGTCATGGCCGCGTACCGGAGTACCGGACCGCCCGCTGGCCTGGCTCATGACCACGGCCACCCGCAAGGCGATCGACCGGCTTCGTCGGGAGCGCGCCCTCACCGAGAGGCTCGCTCGACTCAAGGTGGAGCAGGACCCGCGCCGCCTGCCCGCCGCGGCGCTCTCCCCCGCCGATCCCGATGAGATCCCGGACGACCGACTCGAGCTCTTCTTCGCCTGCTGCCACCCCACCCTGAGGGTCGAGGAACAGGTGGTGTTGTGCCTGCGCCACCTCGCCGGGCTGACGACCGTGGAGATCGCGCACGCGTTCCTGGTTCCGGTCGCCACCATGCAGCAGCGGCTCGTGCGCGCCAAGAAGCGGATGCGGGTCACCCGCATCCCCGTACGGGTACCCGAGGCGTCCGAAATCCCCCGCCGTCTTCCCGCCGTGCTCGCCGTCATCTACCTCATCTTCACGGAGGGGTACGCGGCGACCGGGGGCACCGCCCACATCAGGTCGGACCTGACGGCGGAGGCGATCCGGTTGGCACGGATCATCCACCGGCTCCTGCCGGGGGTCGGAGAGGTGACGGGACTGCTGGCCCTGATGCTGCTCACCCAGGCGCGCGCGCCCGCCCGCGCCGGTCCCGGCGGGACGCCCGTCCCGCTGGGAGAGCAGGATCGCGCGTCCTGGGATCCGCTACTCCTCGATGAGGGGCTGGCGCTGGCCCGCGAGGCCGCGTCCGGCGGGCCGGGGCCGTACGCCGTTCAGGCGGCCATCGCGGCCGTGCACGCCGAGGCCACGACCTTCGACAGCACCGACTGGCCCCAGATCGCCGTCCTGTATGACGCTCTGGCCCGCATCGCGCCCGGTCCGACGGTACGTCTGGGCAGGGCGGTGGCCCGCGGACGCCGCGACGGGCCGGCGGTCGGGATCGCCGAACTCGAGGCGCTGTCCGCCGACCCCGCGCTCCGGCGGCATCACCCGTTCCACGAGGCCCGCGCGGTCACGCTCGAGATGCTCGGCCGGTCAGAGGAGGCTCGAGAGGCGTGGTCACGCGCTCACGAGCTCGCCCTCAACGACGCCGAGCGCGCGTATCTGCGGAAGCGGTGGTGGGGCGCCTGACCGTGCCGCTCGACGCCGCGCGGTCCGGGCTCTCTGCGATCGGTCAGGAATCGAAGGCGTCGATGATCGCCTGTGCGGCGAGGGCCGCCGTGAGCGTGCCGTCGCGGACCTGCTGCTCGACCTCGGGCGCCACCCTCTTGACGTCGGGATCCGCGGCCAGGCGTGCCATGAGGGTCTCGTGCACCATCGACCAGGTCCAGTCGACCTGCTGCTGCGACCGGCGGGCCTCGAACTCACCGATTTCGGCCATCGTCTGCTGGTGCTTGCGGACCGCGTCCCAGAAGCCGTCGAGGCCCTCGCCCTCGAGGCCTGACATCGTGAGGACGGGGACCTTCCACACCGCATCGGCCGGCCTGACCAGGCGCAGCGCGGCTCCCAGCTCGCGGGCGGCCCGCTGGGCGTCCTTCACGTGCGGCCCGTCGGCCTTGTTGACGGCCACCACGTCCGCGAGCTCGAGGACGCCCTTCTTGATGCCCTGCAGCTGATCACCCGTCCGCGCGAGCGTGAGGAAGGTGAAGCAGTCGACCATGCCGGCCACGGTCACCTCGGACTGGCCCACGCCGACCGTCTCGACGAGGATGACGTCGAACCCGGCGGCCTCGAGCAGGACCATCGTCTCCCGCGTCGCCTTCGCGACGCCGCCGAGCGTGCCGGAGGTCGGCGAGGGCCGGATGTAGGCCCGCGGCTCGGTGGAGAGGGTGGCCATGCGGGTCTTGTCACCGAGGATCGAGCCTCCCGTGCGGGTGGAGGAGGGGTCGACGGCGAGGACCGCCACCTTGTGGCCCTGCTCCACCAGATAGAGGCCGAACGACTCGATGAACGTCGACTTGCCGACCCCGGGGACGCCGGTGATGCCGATCCTCAGGGCCCCGCCGGCGTGCGGCAGGGCGCCGAGGAGCAGCTGCTGGGCCTTCTCCCGGTGGGCCGGATTGGTGGACTCGAGCAGGGTGATCGCGCGGGCCAGCACGGGCCGCCGGTCCTCCAGCACACCCTCCAGGAGGGCGTCGACGTCGATCTCGCGGCGGGGGCGCGGCCCGGTCGACCTGGGCACCGGACCCCGCGGGGCGCCGGTGCCCGCCGTGGTGGACATGGCGCCCAGGGGGTTCCCCGAACCCGCCGGATCAGGTCCCGAGCCGAGCCGTGCCACGTCCGATCAGGCCTCCGTGGCGTCGGTGGCCGCCGACGACAGGTCGTAGCCGAGCTCGCCGGCGAGGGTGTCGAGGAGCCCGATCGCGGCCTCGGCGATGACCGTGCCGGGCGGGTAGATCGCGGCGGCGCCGGCGTCGTAGAGCTCCTGGAAGTCGCCGGGTGGGATGACGCCGCCGACGGTGACCATGATGTCCTCGCGCCCCACCTCGGCCAGAGCCGAACGCAGCGCCGGCACGAGCGTGAGGTGCCCGGCCGCGAGCGAGGACACGCCCACCACGTGGACGTCGGCGTCGGCGGCCTGCTGGGCCACCTCCTCCGGCGTCTGGAACAGCGGTCCCATGTCCACGTCGAAGCCGAGGTCGGCGAACGCGGTACCGACGACCTTCTGGCCGCGGTCGTGACCGTCCTGGCCCATCTTGGCCAGCAGGATCCGCGGGCGGCGCCCGTCCTGCTCGGCGAACGCATCGGCCATCCGCATCGCCCGGGTGACGTTGTCCACGGCGCCCTCCTTGGTGACCTCCTGTCGGTACACACCGGACAGGGTCTTGATCTCGGCCTTATGACGACCGTAGACCTTCTCCAGCGCGTCGGAGATCTCACCGATGCTGGCGTGGGCCCGGGCGGCGTCGATGGCCAGCGCGAGGAGGTTGTTCTCCAGGTCGCTGCTGGGGCCACCGGAGGCGGCCTCCGTCAGTCGGGCGAGGGCGGCCTGGCAGGCGTCCTCGTCGCGCTCGGCCCGCAGCTTCTCCAGCTTGGCGAGCTGCTCGGAGCGCACGCGCGAGTTGTCGACCTTGAGGACCTCGATCTCCTGGTCCTCGGTGACGACGTACTTGTTCACGCCGATGACAGGCTGGCGGCCGGAGTCGATGCGCGCCTGCGTGCGGGCCGCGGCCTCCTCGATGCGCAGCTTGGGGATGCCCTCGCCGATGGCCTGCGCCATGCCGCCGGCCTCCTCGATCTCCAGCAGGTGGAGGCGGGCCTTGTCGGCGAGCTGGGCCGTGAGCCACTCGATGTAGTACGAGCCGGCCCACGGGTCGATCGGACGGGTGGTGCCCGACTCCTGCTGCAGCAGCAGCTGGGTGTTGCGGGCGATGCGCGCGGAGAAGTCGGTCGGCAGCGCGAGCGCCTCGTCGAGAGCGTTGGTGTGCAGCGACTGGGTGTGGCCCTGCGTGGAGGCCATGGCCTCGATGCAGGTGCGGGCGACGTTGTTGAACACGTCCTGGGCCGTCAGCGACCAGCCCGAGGTCTGAGAGTGGGTCCGCAGCGACTTGGACTTGGGGTTCTTCGGACCGAACTTCTCGACGAGCTCACTCCACAGCAGACGACCGGCGCGCAGCTTGGCGATCTCCATGGAGAAGTTCATGCCGATCGCCCAGAAGAACGACAACCGCGGGGCGAACTTGTCGATGTCCAAGCCCGCGTCCAGGCCCGCACGTAGGTACTCGACACCGTCGGCCAGCGTGTACGCGAGCTCGAGATCGGCCGTCGCCCCGGCCTCCTGGATGTGATACCCGGAGATCGAGATGGAGTTGAAGCGCGGCATCTTCTGGGAGGTGTAGGCGAAGATGTCCGAGATGATCCGCATGGACGGCTTGGGCGGGTAGATGTAGGTGTTGCGGACCATGAACTCCTTGAGGATGTCGTTCTGGATGGTCCCCGCGAGCTGCTCCGGCGTCACCCCCTGCTCCTCGGCCGCGACCACGTAGAACGCCAGGATCGGGAGGACCGCACCGTTCATGGTCATCGACACCGACACCGACGAGAGGTCGATGCCGTCGAACAGCTCCCGCATATCGAGGATGGAGTCGATCGCCACGCCGGCCATGCCCACGTCACCGGCCACGCGCGGGTGGTCGGAGTCGTAACCGCGGTGGGTGGCGAGGTCGAACGCCACGGACAGGCCCTTCTGCCCGGCGGCGAGGTTGCGGCGGTAGAAGGCGTTGGACTCGGCAGCGGTGGAGAAGCCGGCGTACTGGCGGATGGTCCACGGCTGGTTCACGTACATCGACGGGTACGGCCCGCGGAGGAACGGAGCCGCACCGGGCACGGTGTCCAACGGGAAGGGGGTGATCTTCTCGCCGTCGTCGGTCGGGGCGGTGCCGGCCTCGACGGCGTCACGGTCGGCCTTGGTGTAGACGCGCTTGACGTCGATACCCTCGGGCGTCTCCCAGTGCGCGTCGGAGGCGATGCCGTCCTCGACCGCCACGGCGGCCGCCCGGGCGTCGGGGCCGTCGGTGTCGCGGAGGGAGGCGGTGCTGAAATCGGGGAAGGTCGTCATATCACTTCACTCCCAGCTGGTCGAGGAGGGTGGTCAGGGCGGCGACGGCGTCGATGCCGAGCGCCAGGTAGCCGTCCGGGCGGTCGGTGGCGCCCACCGGGAAGCCCTTCTCGGCCCCGGCGAGGTAGACGGTCGACACGCCCGCGTCGCGGAGTGCGCGCACGGCGGCCTCCCCCTCGGTGGCGTAGCGCTTGTCGGCGCCGCAGAGCACGGCGATGTCCTCACCCTCGCGGGCGGTGGCGTACTGGCCGGCCTCGGTGACACCCGGGTTGCGCGCCTCGATGCCGCCGGCGGCGAGCAGGTTGGCCACGAACGTCACACGCGGCGTCGTCTCGGCCTGCGGGCCCAGACCCGCCAACAGGACGGTCGGCCGGGACCCGGTCGCCTCCAGGTGCGCGTCGGAGCGGTCACGCAGGTCCTCGAACGCGCGGCCGTACCGGTAGTCGTCGCCGCCGCGCCGGGAGGCGTCGAGCGGCTGCTCGGCCAGGTTCGGGAACTCGGACACTCCCGTGACAGGCGCCGTGCGGTGGGCGATGTCGGTGTCGCGGGCCTCACGGACCCGCGCGATCGCCTCGCGGACGGTCCCCGACTCGATCGCCGCGACCAGGCCGCCCTCGGCCTCGATGGTCTGCAGGGCCGACCACGCGGCGTCCGCGAGGGAGTCGGTGATCGACTCGACGTACCAGGAGCCGCCCGCCGGGTCCACGACGTGGCCCAGGTGGGACTCCTCGAGGAGCAGGAGCTGGGTGTTGCGGGCCATGCGCTCGGCGAACGAGCGGGAGGTGCTCTCGAGCCCGCCGGGAATGGAGGCGTCGAAGGGCAGGACCGTCACGGAGGTGGCCCCGCCCACGCCGGCGCCGAATGCGGCCAGTGTCGTGCGCAGCATGTTCACCCACGGGTCGCGGCGCGACATCATGGCGGCGGAGGTCACGGCGTGCTGCGGCGCGCCGCCGGCCTCGGGGGCGTCCAGCAGTTCGGCGACGCGGGCCCACATGAGGCGGCCGGCGCGGAACTTGGCGATCGAGGCGAACTGGTCGTCGGTCGCGGACAACCGGAACGAGACCTGGCGCAGCGCGGCCGCGGCGGGCACGCCCGCCGAGACGAGCGCGCGTACGTATTCGAGGCCCGCGGCCACCGCGTAGGCCAGCTCCTGGGCGTCACCGGCACCGTCGCCGTGGAAGACCGTGCCGTCGGCGACGAAGGTCCGGATGGTCTCCTCACGCTCGGACATCCGGGCGGCGAGTGCGACCGCGGCCTCGAGTCCGATCGAGTCGGCACCGGCGTAAGCGGCGGTGACCGGGGCGGCGCCCAGGTCGGCGATGACCGCGGCACGGTCGGCGACCCCGTCACCGGCCGAGCGGCGCTGGTCCAGCAGGTCCAGGAACGCGCCGGCGACCTCGTCGAGGTCCGCGCCCGCGTCGAAGGTGACCGGGGCCAGATCGAGGTAGACGTCCTTGAGGACCCCTGCGAGGTCCGCGGCGGGCACGGACAGCCAGAGCGCCGAGACGCCCTGGTTCAGCAGGTCCAGGACCTCGGTGTTGAGCTCGGAGGCCTCCCCCGTCGCCTCGACGCGGGCGCTGACGTGCCAGCCGCTCTCCGGCAGGCCCGACCGGTCCCCGCCGCGGACGAACGGGAACCGCCCCGGTGCGGGGCGTTCCGCGATCTCGTCGACCCGGGTGTAGAGCGGGTTGATCTCGATGCCGTCCCGGGTGGTGGCCACGAGGGCGCGCCACGCGTCCACCGGCATGTCGGCGGGATCCTTGCGGGCGGCCTTCGCGAGGACGGCTCCCACAGAGGCGTACCAGGAGTGAAGGTCAGGACCTGTGGTCGGACTGGTCACCGGTACCTCGTTCTCGTGTGGAGTGAAGGGGGTCACTGTCGGACTTTAGCCGAGCCCTGTTCGCAGAGGGAACGCGGCAATACCCGCTGGCCCGCACGCGGGGGAAGGCGTCCGCCCGCACGCCGGACGGGTTGGCCGGTACGCGTGGACTACAGTCGCCCGCGTGCGGGGACGGGTGATCGCGTGGGTGGGGGCCGTGGCGCTCGTCGTGCTGGTCGCTACCTTCGTGCCGACGCCGGGCCTCGAGCAACTGCGCGAGTGGGCCGCGCAGTTCGGGCCGTGGTTCGCCGCGGCGTTCTTCGCCGCCTACGCCGTCGTCACCGTCGCGCCGATCCCGCGTTCGACCTTCACCTATTCGGCGGCCGTGTTGTTCACCCCGGCCGTGGCGATCCCGTGTTCCCTGGTCGCCACCGGCGTCGCGGCGGCACTGTCGTTCGTCGCGGTGCGGCGGCTCGGTCACGAACGGACGGCCGCGCTGCGGGCGCACCCCCGCGTGGCCGCCGTGGACGCCCGACTCCGTCGACGCGGGTGGTTGTCCGTGGGGAGCCTGCGACTGGTGCCGGCCGCGCCGTTCTCGGTGGTGAACTACGCCGCCGCCCTCACCTCGATCCCCTACCCGCAGTTCATCGCGGCCACGGTGATCGGTAGCGCCCCGGGAACCGTCGCCGCGGTCCTGCTGGGCGACTCGCTCACGTCCGGCGATGGTGCGGCCGCACTGTGGGCCACGGTCGGGTTCGCCGCCGTCGGACTCGCCGGGATGGTGCTCGACGCCCGGTTGCCGGTCAGGCCGGCTCCGTGACGAAATCGACCAGCCGCTCCACCGCGCCGAGCAGCGCCGGCTCGACGTCACGGTAGGAACTCACCGCCGCCAGTACCCGGCGGAATCCATCGGCGGGCTCGCCCCAGCCCAGTCGCCGGCAGATGCCCGTCTTCCAGTCCTCGCCGCGTGGCACCACCGGCCACTCGCGGATGCCCACCGCGGACGGCTTCACCGCCTGCCAGATGTCGACGTACGGGTGGCCGGTGACCAGGACGTTCTCGCCCAGGCCGGCGACGATCCTCGACTCCTTGCTGCCCTCGACCAGATGGTCCACGAGCACTCCGAGGCGCGCCGAGGGTGTGGGTCCGAACTCGGCGACCAGCGCGGCCAGGTCATCGATGCCGTGGAGCGGCTCCACGACGACACCCTCGACCCGGAGGTCGTGGCCCCAGATCTTCTCGACCAGAGCAGCGTCGTGGATGCCCTCCACCCAGATGCGGCCCGCCCGGGCCGTGCGGGCGCGCAGACCCTCGACCTTCCGCGACCCGGAGGCCGTGACCGCGGGCCCGCGACGGGCGGCCGGGACCGGCTTGCGCAGGGTCACCGGTGAGCCGTCGATGAGGAAGGCCGAGGGCGTCATCGCGAAGAGGCGGACCCGACCGTGCCGGTCCTCGAGTTTGACGAACTCGCCGTCGTAACTCCGGTCGAAACCCACCACCGCGCCGCAGAACCCGGACTCGGCGTCCTCCACCACCAGGTCCCGCTCGGCGTCGACGACGGGGACCTCCGGGCGGCGGCGCCGCGCCGTCCCGGACAGGATGTCGGAGCCGTACATGTCTGCCATGGCCAGACACCGTAGCCGCAGTCGTGCCGGGGGTACCGGCGGCGCACCGTCGGTAAGATCGATCATCATGTCCCGACCCCTCACCCGTGACTCCGTGCTGTCCCCGGCGTGGCCGTTGCCCCTCCACCTGCTCCGGACCGCGTGGGCGGATCAACCCTTCGACGAACTGACCGGGTATGTCTCCGGTTTCGCCGGGTCCCATCTGCTCGACATCGTCGGCGAGCCGGTGCGGATGCTGGACGGGCTCTCCCCCGCCGGCGGTCCCACGGGTCTGCTGCCGGACCTGGTGACCACCCTGCGGCGCGCGGGCCGTGAGCACCCGGCGCCCGAGGTCCTGTCGCTGCTCACGACAGCGCCCGGTGACTCGTCGAGCCTGCCCCTGATCCCCTCGGTCCGGGCGGACGTGGCAGACGCCGGCTGGGGTGTGCTCGTCCGCGATCCCGCCTCCCGCGAGGCGGTGTGTCTGACCTGCGTCCAGCCCCATCCGGACGTGCTGCGCTGGCGGGCGCGCGGGGTGCTCGACTGCCCGGTGGCGCCCCAGCCGGCGGGTCCGTCCGAGGCACTGGCCGAACTCGGTCGCGCAGTCATGGACGCCGCCGAACTCATCGAACGGACCGCGGTGCGGACCGGCCCGAGCACGCACGTGGACATCCACGGCCACGTCACGCGGTTGCCGGCCGGGCTCCCCTCGCGGGTGGTGGAGCTCGTCGACCGGATCGACCGGGTCGAGGCGATCATCGCCGTCGCCCTGGCCCAGCCGGACGTCGGCGCGGACCCTGCCGCGCGCGAACCGGTGCTCCGGCGGCTGATCGCGGTCAAGGACGCGGCGCGCCGGTCCGCCGTGGCCGCGGCCGGCGACGCCGCTCTCCGGGCGCGCTAGTCGGCCGCCGTCAGCCCCCGCAGCAGCCGAGGGCGCAGCGGGCGCCGTCGCGGTTCCGGCCGAGGGCGGGTACGGAACCGGGGCGGTCCTGAGCAGACCCGGTCTCGACCTCGTCGAGGAGCTCGAGCACCATCCGGGCGAACTCTCGGCTCGGACCCGGCGTGGCGCACCGCGTGACCGTGACCCCCAGCTCGCGGACCTCGTCGACGAGCTCGGTGTCCAGGTCCCAGATGACCTCGACATGATCGGAGATGAATCCGATCGGGACGATCACCACGTCCGTGACGCCGTTCGAGGTGGCCAGCTCGCTCACGTGGTCCACGACGTCCGGCTCGAGCCACGGCACGCTCGGCGGACCGGAGCGGGACTGCCAGACCAGGTCGTAGTCGGCGACGCCCGCCGCCTCGGCGACGAGACGCGACGCCTCCGCGACCTGACGGCTGTAGAGGTGGCCGCCGAGGGACGGCGGACCGGCCGCCTCGTCCGCCGACGTGGGCACGGAGTGGGCGGTGAAGATCACCCGGGCCCCCGGCGCGGCGGAGGCGATGGCCTCCCGCAGGTCGGAGGCGAACCGCTCGATGAACAGCGGGTGATCGTAGAACTGGCGGAGCCGCACCATGGTGGGCGCGCCCTCGACCTGCTCGCGGGCGCGGGCGATGTCCTCCTGGTACTGCGCGCAGCCGGAGTACCCGCCCCACGCGGAGGTGGCGAAGACGGCGGCGTTGCGGACCCCGTCCGCGACCATCTGTCGGACGGTGTCCTCGGCCATCGGCGTCCAGTTGCGGTTGCCGAAGTACACGGGCAGGTCGCGGCCGCGGTCCGCCAGCTCGGCCTCGACGTTGGCGATGATCTCGCGGTTGAGGTCGTTGATGGGGCTGCGACCGCCGAGGTGCCGGTAGTGCGTGGCCACCTCCTCGAGGCGCTCGCGCGGGATCCCGCGGCCGCGGGTGACGTTCTCGAGGAACGGGATGACGTCGTCCTGGCCTTCGGGGCCGCCGAACGAGAGCACCAGCAGGGCGTCCACCTGCCCTGAGGTGGCGCCCGGGGTGGAGGGGGCGTCGGTCGATGCGGTCATACAGATCACTCCTGTCCGCTGAAGGAAACGGTCCCGGCGCCGCCGTCGGCGTAGATGACGGTGCCGGTCGTGGCGGCCATGAGGTCGGAGAGCAGGGCGACGGCCGTCGTCGCCACAGGTGTGGGGTCGTCCACGTCCCAGCCGAGCGGCGCCCGCCGGTCCCACTCGTCCTGCATCCTGTCCAGTTCGCCGCCGGGGCCGAGCGCCTCACCGGCGATCGCCTTGGCCGCGAGAGTCTTGACGGGGCCGGCGGCGATGAGGTTGGACCGCACGCCGTCGGCGCCGAGTTCGCGGGCGACGTAACGATTGACGGCCTCGAGCGCGTTCTTGGCGACCGACATCCAGTTGTAGAAGGGCATGGAGAACCGCGGATCGAAGTCGAGGCCGATGATCGACGCGCCCCGGTTGAGCAGTGGCCTGGTGGCTTTGGCGAGGGCGGCGTACGAGTAGGCCGAGACCTCGAGCGCGACGGCCACGTCCTTCCAGGGTGCGTCGAGGAACGGGTCCCCGAGGCAGCTGGGCGGCGCGAAGCCGATCGAGTGCACTACGCCGTCGAGCGAATCGGCGTGTTCGCGGATCCGGTCGGCCAGCGCGGCGAGGTCGTCCTCGCTCTGCACGTCCAGTTCGATCACCGGGGGGCGTTCGGGCAGGCGCTTGGCGATCGCCTTGACGAGGGAGGGCCGACCGTACGCGGTGAGGATGACCTTCGCGCCGTGCAGCTGGCAGTGTTTGGCGATGTGGAAGGCGATCGAGGCGTCGGTGATGACGCCCGTGACGAGGATCGTCCGGCCGGCCAGCAGTCCGCCGCCGGTCGCGGGTGTATCGCCGGAGGCGACCGTGGCGTCCGTCTCGTTCCGGCTCATGTCAGTGCCCCATTCCCATTCCGCCGTCGACCGGGATCACGGCCCCGGAGATGTATCCGGCGTCGTCGCCGGCAAGAAAGCTCACGGTCCCGGCCACGTCGTCGGCCGAGCCCTTGCGTCCGAGCGGGATGGCCGCGACGGCCATCTCCTGCGTCTTGTCGTCCAGCCCCGCGGTCATGTCGGTGTCGATGAAACCCGGTGCGACGACGTTTGCCGTGATGCCCCGCGAACCCAGCTCGCGGGTGAGCGAACGGGCCATCCCGATGAGCCCGGCCTTGGACGAGGCGTAGTTGACCTGACCGGCGGTGCCGGACTGGCCCACGACGGAGCCGATGAAGATCAGGCGGCCGAAGCGGGCGCGCAGCATCCCGCGCGAGGCGCGCTTGGCCACACGGAACGCCCCCGCGAGGTTGGCGTCGAGCACGCGGGTGAACTGCTCGTCCTTCATGCGCATGAGCAGGGTGTCCTCGGTGGTGCCCGCATTGGCCACGACCACCTCGACCGGCCCGTACTCGGCCTCGACCGCGGTGAACGCCGCGTCGACGGAGTCGGGGTCGGTGACGTCGCACCGCACCCCGAACAGTCCGTCGGGGGCGCCGGAGCCCCGGTGGGTGACGGCGACCCGGTGGCCGTCGGCGTGGAGCCTGGCGGCGACGGCGCGTCCGATCCCGCGGTTGCCCCCGGTCACGAGGACTGTCCGTGGGGTGGTGCCGTGCGTGCTCTCGGAAACCATGCCCCCCACCCTAGCGAGCCGGGCCGGCGGGCCCGGCGCTGGTGCGTTCGGCCGGCCCGCCGGGCCTCACGGGATCCGGCGGTGTGCGGTCAGCGATCCCGCCGCCGCCGTCATGGCGAGTAGCGAGCCGATGATGAGCCACGGCCGCGAGGCGTCGGCCTTCTTCCACTCGTAGCCGATCTGCTCCTCGAGGGTGCGGTACACCGAGTCCAGTTCCTCGAGGGTCGACGCCGTGAAGAAGTCGCCGCCGGACAGCTCGGCGATCGTGCGCAGGGAGGCGTCGTCGACGGGGACCGGTTGGGGCCGGCCCTGGATGTCGACGGTGCCGTAGAGGGTGCCGAACGAGATCGTGGAGACGGGGATCCCGGCCTCGGCCGCGCGCTCGGCGGCGGTGAACGCGCCGCGCTCCTCGGTGGGGTCGGCGGGGACGGTCTCCTTGCCATCGGAGAGGAGGACGATCCGGGCTGGTGGGGCCTGGTCGGGGCCGCCGAGGCTCTCGGTGAAGGTGGTGATCGCCTGGGTGGCGGTGTAGATGGCCTCGCCGGTGGCGGTGCGCTCGTCGAGGCTGAGCCGGTCGACGGCGCGGACGACCGGACCCCGGTCCGTGGTGGGGGCCACGAGCATCGAGGCAGTCCCGGCGTAGGAGACGAGGCCCAGGTTGACGCCGGGGGTGAGGTTGTTGGCGAAGGTCGTGGCGGCCTGCTGCGCGGCCTCGAGGCGCGAGGGTGAGACGTCGGTGGACTCCATGGACAGGGAGACGTCGACGACGAGCATGACAGTGGCCCGGTTCCGTGGGACCTTCTGTTCCCTCTGTGGGCCGGCCAGTGCCACGACGAGCGCCAGCAAAGAGAGCACCAGGAGCGCCGCCGGGACGTGCGTGAACCAGCGGCGACCGCGGCGGTCGACTGTACGCAGGGTGCCGAAGTTGCCGAAGCGGACGGTGCGCCGTTTCTTCGAGCGCAGCGCGATGGCGTACCCGACGGCGAGGGCGACCGGGACGATCAGCAGGATCAGCCACAGCGGGTGCTGGAACTCGGACAGGCTCATCGGCTCGTCACCTCCCCCGCCGGGCGGTGGTCGTCGGGTAGATCCCGGGTCACGCTGTCGCCGGTCGGCAGCCCGCCGCGGCGTCGGATGCCGACGAAGTCGATGACGTCGCGGATCCAGTCGCGGTCGGTGCGCAGCGCGAGGACCGGCGCACCGCACCGTCGCAGCGCGGAGTGGACGCGCTCGCGGTGTTCGCCGGCCGCGCGACGGTAGTCGGCCGCGAGGGCGTCGTCGACGTCCAGTTCCAGGACCTCGCCGGTGGCGGGGTCCTGGAGGAGGGCCGCGCCGACGACCGGCAGGGCGATGTCGAGCGGGTCGGCCACGTGGACGGCGAGGAACTCGTGCCGGGTGCCGAGCACGCGCAGGGAGCGCTCCCAGTCCACCTCGGACAGGAAGTCGGAGATGACCACCACGAGACCGTGGCGGCGGGCGGCGTTGCGGACCGCGTGGAGGCAGTCGTCGAGCGCGCCCCCGGGCGAGACACCGGTCGCGGCCCGGGAGACCTCCTCGAGGAGCCGCCGGACGTGGTCGCGTCCTCCGGTGGCCGGGAGGACCCGCGGCCGCCCGTCGCCGGTGAGGACCATCCCCACGCGGCTGCCGCCGCCGGCGGAGAGGAACCCGACGGTCGCGACCGCCGCCTCGACCAGGCGCCTCTTCACGCCGTGGCGGCCCTGCACGTCGAGACTCGGCGTGAGGTCGACGACGAGCCAGGTCTCGAGCTCGCGGTCCGCGATTGTCTGCCTGATGTGGGGCACGGTGGTCCTGGCGGTGACCGACCAGTCCATCGTGCGGACGTCGTCGCCCGGTTCGTAGGCGCGCGCCTCCCCCGGTTCGGTGCCCGGCCCCGGGAGCAGCCCCCGGTGGTCGCCGTTGAGGACGCCGTCGAGGCGGCGGGTGACGAGCAGCTCGAGCTGGGTCAGGGCCGCGCGGGAGGACGCGTCGACCGGGTCGTCGCGTCTGCCCTCGTCCGCGGTGGTCACCGTGACGGCGGCGGGCCGGCCTGGGCGGGGACCGCGCTGATCTGCGGGAGGGGAACCGCCTCGAGCACCCGGCGGACGACCGTGTCGGCGGAGACCTCGTCGGCCAGCGCGTCGTAGGTGAGCACGAGTCGGTGGCGGAGCACGGCCGGCAGGACGTCCACGACATCCTGGGGGACGACGTAGTCGCGGCCCCGCACCAGGGCGAGGGCACGTGCGGCGGTGACGGCGCCGAGGGTGGCGCGCGGCGAGGCGCCGTAGGACAGCCACCGGGCGACGTCCTCGAGTCCGTGCCGGGCGGGTTCGCGGGTGGCGACGGTGACGCGGACGACGTAGTCGACCAGCGCGTGGTGGACGAACACCTCGCGGACCGCGCTCTGCAGTCGCACGAGCGCGTCCACGCCGAGGACCTGCGTGGGCGTCGGCGGGGTGGAACCCATCCGATAGACGATCTCGCGTTCCTCCTCGGGGCTCGGGTAGTCCACCACGAGTTTGAACAGGAAGCGGTCGCGCTGGGCTTCCGGGAGTTGGTAGACACCCTCGCTCTCGATGGGGTTCTGCGTGGCCATCACGAGGAACGGGCTCGGCATGGGGAAGGTCTGCCCGCCGATGGAGACGTGCCCCTCCGCCATCACCTCCAGCAGTGCCGACTGGACCTTCGCCGGGGCGCGGTTGATCTCGTCCGCCAGGACGAAGTTGGCGAGGATCGGACCGAGCTCGACCTCGAACTCCTCGCGGCCCTGGCGGTAGATGCGGGTGCCCACGATGTCCGCGGGGACGAGGTCCGGGGTGAACTGCAGACGGCGGAAGCTCCCGCCCACCACGGCGGCGAAAGTCTCCACGGTCAGCGTCTTGGCGACGCCCGGCACGCCCTCGAGCAGGATGTGGCCGCGAGAGAGCAGGCCGACCAGGATCATCTCGATCAGGCGGTCCTGGCCCACGACGACCTTCTTGACCTCGTAGACCGCGCGCTCGAGGAGCCGGGCGTCCTCGGCGGCGGTCGAGGCGCTCACCGCGGGGGACGCGGCGGCCTGGGTCGGGTGGTCGGGGTGGGGATCGCTCACCGCGGAGGGCTCCTTCGCGTGGTCGGGTGGTCCGGGCGCCCCGCCCGGGCCGTCCGAACGGGCTGGGGACGACAGTACCGCTGCGCGGCTCAGACCAGCCGGACCACCATGGGTGAGATGCCGGCCATGCGGACGGGCGAGATCTTCACGACGTCCCCCGACTGCGGGGCCTCGACCATCTTGCCGTCGCCGAGGTACAGCGCCACGTGGCCGGGCCAGAACAGCATGTCGCCCCGCTGGCGGGTGGCCACCGGGTACTGCGGGCCGGCGGTGTACTGGTAGCCCGTGTAGTGCGGCAGGGCCTTCCCGATTCCGGCGAACGCGTAGATCATCAGGCCGGAGCAGTCGAACCCGATCTTGTTGTAGTCGCCGTGACTGTCGGCGACGCCGCCGTCGCGGATGCCGCGCGTGGGTCCGTTCGCGTCTCCCCCTCCCCAGGCATACGGGACGCCGAGCTGGGAGAGTGCACGGTTGACGACGGTCTCCACCCTGGCGTTGCCCGAGGGCGTGCCCGGGTCCCCGCCGTGGCCGGTGCCCGGGGACGCGGGCCCCTGGGCGATCGACCCGAGGTCGGCGCGGCCGATCGCGTCGGCGACCTGCTGCACGATCGCCTCCGTGTCGCCGCGGATGCCCGCGTCGACGGCGGCACCCACGCTGCCCGCGTCGACCGCGCCCCCCACCGCCCCGCCGAGAGCGCGGGTGGCCTGGTCCGACGACCCGCCGGCGAACTGGCGCACGGCGCCGAGGTCGAGGTGGGCGGGTAGGGCGGACGCGATGTCGGCAGCCTGCTCGCCCGCCCCCGGATCGGCGGCGAGGACCTGCAGGGCCTCGGCGCGCATCGCTTCGGCCTCGGCATCGATCCCCGGGGTGGGGCCCGACGGGGGCCCCGCCGGCGTGGCCCCGGACTCCGCGAGCGCGGCGCGGTGGTTCTCGAGTTCGCGGGTCAGCGCCGCGACCCGCTCCTCCAGTCCGGCGACCTCGGCGGCAACCCGGGACACCTCCGCCTCGGCGGCGTCGCGACGGGCGGCGGCGTCGGAGTACCGCTGCTGTGCCGCGTCGCGGGCGGTGACCGCCTCGGCCTCCCGGCGGGCGGCCTCGTCGGCCGCGGCGACCATCTCCCCGACCACGTGACGCTGGTCGGCCGCCGCGCGACGGAGGTACTCCTGGCGCAGGCCGGCCTCGCCGGGCCCGCCCGGGTCGAGGATCGCCGACGCGGCGCCGGGAGCTGTGCCCTGCCGGTGCAGCAGTCGCGAGTAGTCGTCGAGTGTGCCGCGCGCGGTCTCGACGCCGGAGTCGGCCTGCGCGCGCTCGGCGGACGTGCGATCGGCGTCGGCGATCGCACGATCGAGGTCGATCCGGGCCATCTGGAGATCGACGAGGGTCTTGTTCACACCCTCGCGCTTGACCGCGATCGCCTCGCGGGTGCCGTCCAGCCTCGCGGTGGCGTCGGCGACGGCCCGGATGAGACCCGAGATGTCGCCCGGGGCGACGGCGGAGACCCCCTGCGCACCCGCGGCCGGGGGCTGCAGCAACCCGGAGGCCGTTCCCAACACGAGCGCCGCGGCCAGGGCCGCGCGCCCTGCCGCCCTCGACGGGCTCTTCGGTGGCCGTGCCACCGGGGCACGGCGGGACGAATGCTCAGGCTCCACTTTTCACCTTCCGCTGACCGCACGGGGGTGCGGCTGACCGCGCGCTCCGCACGGCGGGACGCGTGACCGGGGCGGCGCGTGCTCCGGTGATGCCTTCCCCTGCGCCACTGGAGTTCGTTACCGCCTCGGGAGAACCGATGGTTCCTTAAGCACCGTAAGTCACAGCGAACACATGTGAAACAGCGGGCAGCAAAATACACTGCTGTAACTCAATGCACAGTTGTGTCCGCGGCGTGTCCGCGGCGTGTCAGTAGACGCGTGTCAGTGGGCGCGGCGGCGCAGGACGATGGCGAACGCGACCATCGCCACCACGGCCAGGACGAGGGTCACCGCGGTGACGGCCCCCCACGGCGGGGTCGGTGCCGTGATCTTGTGGGCGAAGACCGCGGCGGAGGCGACCGGGTCGAACTCCTCCCAGGCGTCGTCCTGGCCGGCTTCGAGCTGGTGCCTCGGGATCGTGTCGCTGGAGCTGCCGATGAAGGCGGGTGTGCGGACGAGGATCGTGCCCCCGTACTCCTCGTTGAGGAAGGTCGCCACGTCGCGCGCGTCCGTGTAGACCGCCGCGGGGGCCTCCGTGTAGACCACCTTGAGGTCGAGCCCGCGATCCGCCGCCTCCTCGACCACGGTCCGCAGACCCTCGACGAAGGGCTCCGGGGCCGACACCCCGTCGTCGGCGAGATCCGCCACGACCGCCGGGAAGTCCAGCCATTGCGGTACCTCGTCCTCGCCCAACGACGGGACCGGCCCGGCCTCGCGGGCGAGCGTCATCACGGCATCGTCGGGGTTGTCCACGCCCGATATGGTGCCATCTCGTCGTCGTCGCACCGAACCCACGCGCCGACGGCGCGACAACCGCAGTGCCGTTCCCACGTTCGGACGTGCCGGGTTTATACAGAACGTCCGTACTGGTAAATTGGGGGCCGCAGACGTATGGCAGGGTCCACAATGGACCGTGTGTCCACCCCGGCGTCGCCGCCCGACACACACGAGGTGACGGCTCCGGGAGGGATGACGAATCGACATAGACACCACGAGTGGAGCTGACGTGACAGCAAGCATTGACAGCTTCGGCGCCAAGGGGACCCTTGAGGTCGGCGACGAGGCCTACGACATCTACCGCCTGTCGGCGGTCCCGGGAGCGGAGAAGCTCCCTTACTCCCTCAAGGTCCTCACCGAGAACCTCCTGCGCACCGAGGACGGTAAGAACGTCACCAAGGCGCACATCGACGCCCTGGCGAACTGGGATCCCAATGCCGAGCCCGACACGGAGATCCAGTTCACGCCGGCGCGCGTGATCATGCAGGACTTCACCGGCGTGCCCTGCATCGTCGACCTCGCCACCATGCGCGAGGCCGTCGAGAAGCTCGGCGGCGACCCGGACAAGGTCAACCCGCTGGCCCCCGCCGAGATGGTCATCGACCACTCCGTCATCATCGAGTCCTTCGGTGACCACAGCTCGTTCGACAAGAACGTCGAGATCGAGTACCAGCGCAACGAAGAGCGCTACCAGTTCCTCCGCTGGGGCCAGGGCGCGTTCGACGACTTCAAGGTCGTCCCCCCGGGCACCGGCATCGTGCACCAGGTCAACATCGAGTACCTGGCCCGCACGGTGATGGTCCGCGACGGCGTCGCCTACCCCGACACCTGCGTGGGCACCGACTCCCACACCACCATGGAGAACGGCCTCGGCGTTCTCGGCTGGGGCGTCGGCGGCATCGAGGCCGAGGCCGCCATGCTCGGCCAGCCGATCTCCATGCTCATCCCGCGCGTCGTGGGCTTCAAGCTCACCGGCTCGATCAAGCCCGGCGTGACCGCTACCGACGTCGTCCTCACGATCACCGAGATGCTGCGCAAGCACGGCGTCGTCGGCAAGTTCGTCGAGTTCTACGGCGCGGGCGTCGCCGCCGTGCCGCTGGCCAACCGCGCGACCATCGGCAACATGAGCCCGGAGTTCGGCTCCACCTGTGCCATGTTCCCGATCGACGGCGAGACCATCGACTACCTGCGCCTCACGGGCCGCGACGAGGAGCAGCTCGCTCTGGTCGAGGCCTACGCCAAGGAGCAGGGCATGTGGCTCGACCCCGAGGCCCCCGAGCCCGCGTTCTCGGAGTACCTCGAGCTGGACCTGGGCGAGGTCGTCCCGTCGATCGCCGGCCCCAAGCGCCCGCAGGACCGCATCGAGCTGTCCGATTCCAAGAGCGCGTTCCGGAAGGACATCCACAACTACGTGGGCGACGACGCGACGACGCTCGAGGACACCCAGAAGGGCTCCACGCAGTACGGTGACGCCCCGGCCGAGGGTGCCACGCTCGTCCACGCCGAGGAGGGCTCGGTCCGCGCCGACGCCTCCGCCGGCGCCGAGGGCCGGCCCTCCAAGCCGGTCGAGGTCACCGTCGAGGGCAAGGAGATGGTGCTCGACCACGGCATCGTCTCGATCGCGTCGATCACCTCGTGCACCAACACGTCCAACCCGTCGGTCATGATCGGCGCGGGCCTGCTCGCCCGTAAGGCCCACGAGAAGGGCCTGACCGCCAAGCCGTGGGTCAAGACCTCGATGGCTCCGGGCTCGCAGGTCGTCACCGAGTACTACGAGCGCGCCGGCCTGTGGCCCGACCTCGAGTCCCTCGGCTTCCACCTCGTGGGCTACGGCTGCACCACGTGCATCGGCAACTCCGGCCCGCTGCCCGAGGAGATCTCCAACGCGATCCAGGAGAACGACCTCACCGCGACCGCCGTCCTGTCCGGCAACCGCAACTTCGAGGGCCGGATCAACCAGGACGTCAAGATGAACTACCTGGCGTCCCCGCCGCTGGTCATCGCTTACGCGATCGCCGGCACGATGGATTTCGACTTCTCCAGCGACTCGCTGGGCAAGGACCACGACGGCAACGACGTCTACCTCAAGGACATCTGGCCCACCTCCGAGGAGATCGAGGAGACCATCAAGGCCTCCATCTCCTCCAACGAGTACAAGTCGAAGTACGCCGACGTGTTCGCCGGTGACGAGCGCTGGCGCGGCCTCAACACCCCCGACGGCAAGACCTTCGAGTGGGATGAGAAGTCGACCTACGTCCGCAAGGCCCCGTACTTCGACGGCATGGAGATGGAGCCGGAGCCCGTCAAGGACATCAAGGGCGCCCGCGTCCTGGCCAAGCTCGGCGACTCGGTCACCACCGACCACATCTCGCCGGCCTCGACCATCAAGCCGGGCACCCCGGCGGCGCAGTACCTGGACGCCAACGGTGTGGAGCGTAAGGACTACAACTCCTTCGGCTCCCGCCGCGGCAACCACGAGGTCATGATCCGCGGCACGTTCGCCAACATCCGTCTGCAGAACCAGTTGCTGGACGGAGTGACGGGCGGCTACACCCGCGACTTCACCCAGGAGGGCGCGCCGCAGGCGTTCATCTACGACGCCGCCCAGAACTACGCCGAGCAGGACATCCCGCTCGTCGTGCTGGGTGGTAAGGAGTACGGCACCGGCTCCTCGCGTGACTGGGCCGCCAAGGGCACCCGCCTGCTCGGCGTCCGCGCCGTGATCACCGAGTCCTTCGAGCGCATCCACCGCTCGAACCTCATCGGCATGGGCGTCATCCCGCTGCAGTTCCCCGAGGGCGAGTCCCACGAGACCCTCGGCCTGGACGGCACGGAGACCTTCGACATCGCGGGCATCGAGGAGCTGAACAACGGCACCACGCCCAAGACGGTGAAGGTCACCGCGACCAAGGAGGACGGCTCCACCGTCGAGTTCGACGCCACCGTGCGCATCGACACCCCCGGTGAGGCGGACTACTACCGCAACGGCGGCATCCTGCAGTACGTGCTGCGCAACATGATCAAGGGCTGATCCCCTCTCACATCGTCGGCGGTGCGCGGTACCCCCTGAATCGGGCGGGGAACTGCGCACCGCCGCGGTGTATCCGCGAGAAAGGTTGTGAGATGCCCAGGGTCAGCCAGGACCACATGGACGCCCGACGCCGGCAGATCCTGTCCGGCGCCCGTGAGTGCTTTGCCGAGTACGGGTTCGAGGGGGCCACCGTGCGCCGGCTGGAGGAGGCCACCGGCATGAGCCGCGGCGCCATCTTCCACCACTTCGACGACAAGGACGCCCTCTTCCTCGCCCTGGCCCACGACGACGCCGCGGCGATGGCCGCCACGGTCGCCGAGCAGGGCCTCGTCCAGGTGATGAGGGAGATACTCGCGGACCCCGACGAGTTCTCGTGGCTCGGCACCCGGCTGGAGATCGCCCGTCGGATCCGCACCGACCCGGACTTCCGGGAACGGTGGACGGACCGGCAGGCGGAGGTGGACGCGGCGATCGTCGCTCGACTCCGCGAGCAGAAGGCCTCCGGTCGGATGCGCACTGACATCCCGGCCGACGTTCTGCGCGTCTACCTCGACATCATCCTCGACGGACTCATCACGCACCTGGCCACCGGCCGCGGCACCGAGCACGTCAGCGAGATGCTGGACCTCGTGGAGGCGTCGCTGCGCACCGGTCAGGGGTGACAACGCGCGCCGGGGCGTACGTTGTAGCGCATGAGCACACCCCAGACGACCATCCCCACGATCGCCCTCGCCGACGGGCGGTCCATCCCCCAGCTCGGCTTCGGTACGTTCCAGGTCCCGCCCGCCGACACCGAGAAGGTCGTCACCGACGCGATCGACGCCGGGTACCGCCACCTCGACACCGCGCAGATGTACGGCAACGAAGAGGGCGTCGGTCGGGCGGTGGCCGCCTCCGGGATCCCGCGCGAGGAATTCTGGATCACGACCAAGCTCAACAACACCTTCCACGAGCGCACGGCCGCCCGTGAGGCCACTGAGCGGTCGCTCGAGGCGCTCGGCGGGCGGATCGACCTGTACCTCGTCCACTGGCCGCTGGCCATGCACGACGATGTCGCGAGGGTCTGGGAGGTCATGGAGGAGATCAGCTCCGACCTGCCAGTCGACTCGATCGGCGTCTCCAACTTCACGGAGGCGAACCTCGCGCGCCTCGCCGAGGCCGGCCTGAGCACCCCGACGGTCAACCAGATCGAGTCGAACCCGTACTTCGTCAACGACGAGCTCCGCGCCGCCTGCGTCGAGCGCGGGATCGCGGTCGAGGCGTGGAGCCCGCTCGCCCAGGGGACGGTCTTCGGCGACCCGCAGCTCACGGCGCTGGCCGAGCAGGTCGGGCGCACCGTCTCCCAGGTGGTGCTTCGCTGGGTGCTGCAGCGCGGGGACATCGTGTTCCCCAAGTCCTCCAGCCCCGCGCGGATGCGGGAGAACCTCGAGCTGTTCGACTTCGAGTTGACCGACGAGCAGATGGCCTCGGTATCGGCGCTGCACAACGGCACGCGCTCCGGCCCGGACCCGGACGTCTTCGACTGGCGCGGCTGAGGGCCAACCGTCCGCATACCGGCGAGCGGCTCGCGCTGTCGCCCGTCAGCCGTCACTTAGGTCAGCATTTCCCCAGGAGACCCGACCGCAGAACGTACCGAAGTGACGGTCCTTCGCTCTAGGGCTGCGCTGCCAGCGTCGAGAAGTCAGTTCCGCACACGTCTGCCGAGAGGCGCGTGTGCGGAACGCTCTTTTCAACGGCGGGATCGGGCTGGCGCGTCCTAGAGTCGGTCCATGACCACCACCGGCGCGCACGACGCGGCCGACGCCCACGGCGCGGCCGGCGCGCACGACGCGGCCGGCGCGCACGACGCGGCTGACGCGGCCGCCGCCCACGACGCACTGGGCCGGACGGCGCGCGATCGCGCCACTACGGCCCCGGTCCTGGCCTCGTACGCAGCGGGCAGCCTGGGTACGGGCGCGTTCGGCACGCTGCCCGGCCTGGTGTTGGCGTACTACCTCACGGACTCGATCGGGGTCGCCGCGGCGGTGGCGACGGTACTCGTGCTGGTGCCGAAGGTGGTCGACGTGCTCGCCTACCCGCTGATCGGCGCGATCTCCGACCGCGCGTCGCACCGCACCGGCTACCGCACGGGGCTGATGCTGTCCGGCGCGCTGGCGCTTCCGGTGCTCTTCGTGGCGACGTTCGCCGCGCCGACGGGCTGGAGCACGGGCGCGGCGGGCGTGTGGGTGATGGGCTTCTTCCTGCTGGCCTCGCTCGCGTACTCGTGTTTCCAGGTGCCGTACCTCGCGCTGCCGGCCGAGCTCACCGAGGACGCCGCCGCCCGCGTGACGGTGTTGGCGTGGCGGGTGGCGGTGCTCGCCGCGGCGATACTGCTCACCGGCGGTGGCGGCCCGGCGCTGCGGGACGCGGCCGGTGGCGGGGCGACCGGGTACGTGGTGATGGCCGCGGGCGTCGCCGCCGTGATGCTGGTGGGGATGTTGTGGTCGACGTTCGTGGCCGGCCGCCGCACGATCATGCGCGCCGACGCACCCGCGGGTGGCCTCGCCCACGAGTACCGCGACGGCCTCGACGCGCTGCGGACGACGCGGCCGTTCCGGCTGCTCGTGGTGGTGTTCTGCCTGCAGGCGGTGGCCACGGCGGTGATGCTGGCGGGTGGTCAGTACGTGGCGACGTACGTGTTGGGTGACGAGACCGCGCTGACCGGGCTGTTCCTGGCCCTGGTGGGGCCGGCGTTGTTGGTGATGCCGCTGTGGGCGCGGCTCGCGCACGCGCGGGGCAAGGTGCCCGCACTCGCCGCGGCGACGGTCGTGTTCACGGTGGCCACACTTCTGCTCGTCCCGGCCGGTTTCGCGCCCGGTGGGTGGGTGCACGTGCCGGTGGCGTTGGCGGGCGTCGCGTACGCGGGTATGCAGGCGCTTCCGATGTCGATGCTGCCGGATTGCACCGACCTGGATCGCACATTGGGGGGACGACGACGAAGTGGCGCCATGAGCGGCCTGTGGACGGCCTCCGAGACGGGCGCGATGGCGTTGGGGCCGGTGGTCGTCCTCGCCCTGTTGGCGGTCGGTGGGTTCCGCTCCGGCGGGGTGGCCGGTCAGCCGGGGTCGGCGCACTGGGCGATCGTCCTGGCGTTCTCCGTGGTCCCCGCGGTCCTCGCGGGCGCTAGCCTGCTGCTGATCCGGACTCTCGGCCGGTCCTATCCCCGATGGACGGAGCGCACATGACCCCCGATCCCCTGGCCCTCGAGATCGCCGACCGCGGAGAGCACGCCCTGGCCCGGTTGGCCGCGCTCCGGGCGCTGGATCCGCCGACGACCGGCGGCCGGGTCCTGTCGTACGTGTACGACTCGGGACTGGAGGAACTCGACGAGTTGGCGACCCGCGCCGCCCGGTTGGCGCACGGGGTCAACGGTCTCGACCCCACGGTGTTCGCCTCGGTCGCCGCGATCCACGGGGGGATCGTCGACCGTGTCCGGGCGATCCTCGGCGGCACGTCGGAGACGGTCTACGGCAGCGTCACTTCCGGCGGGACCGAGAGCTGCATGCTCGCCTGCCTAGCCGCCCGGGAGGTGTCCGGCCGGGAGCCCGGCGGCGGCGGGGCGATCGTCGCCCCGGTCACCGTGCACGCCGCGTTCCGCAAGGCCGCGCACCTGCTGGGTCTGCGGTTCGTCGGCGTCGAGGTGGACCCGGCGACGGGCAGGGTGTCCGCCAACGAGCTCCTCGCGGCGGTCGATGACCGGACGGTGCTCGTCGTGTGCTCGGCCCCGGCGTACCCGAACGGGGTGATCGACCCTGTGGCCGAGGTCGCTGCAGGGCTCGAGGCACGCCACGACCCGCGGATCGGGCTGCACGTCGACGCCTGCCTCGGCGGGCTGGTGCTGCCGTTCTGGCCCCAGGCCGCGCGGGCCGAACCGGGCGGGTCGCAGGTGGCGACGCGGTGGGACCTGCGCGTGCCGCGCGTCACGAGCATCTCGGCGGACCTGCACAAGTACGGCTTCGCACCCAAGGGCACCTCGGTTCTGCTCAGCCGCGGCCGGGAACGCCACCGCGCCGCGTGGTTCGCCACCGTGGACTGGCCGGGCTACCCCGTGGTCAACCCCACCCTCGCCGGCTCCAAGCCGCTGGAGCCCGCCGCCGCGGCGTGGACGGTTCTCGAGGCGCTCGGCGACGACGGACAGCGGGAACTCGTCGCCCGCACCGCTCGCGCCACCGATCGCCTGGTCGAGGGATTGTCCGCCATCGAGGGGCTGCGGGTTCTCGACCGGGACCCCGGACCGCTGCTCGCAGTCGCCACCGACGACACCGTCGATGACGGCCGACGCGTCCACCCCCACCTCTGGGCCGACGCCTGTGGCCGGAGGGGCATCTCCGTCCAGGCGCAGCCGGCCCACCGCCAGGAGCGGGGCCTCTTGTCGTCGTCGTCCCACCTCACCGTCACCCCGGTGACCGAACGGCTGGTCGACGACATCCTCCGGGTGGCGCGCGAGGCGGCCGACGAGGCGCGCGGTCGGGGCGCACCGACGCCGCCGGCCGCGTTCGGCGACGTCCTCGCCGCACTGGATTCCGGCGCCCTCTCCCCCGGCGATCTGCTCGCGCTGCCCGAGGACGACGTCCACGCCATGGTCTCGGGAGTCCTCGCGGACGCGCCTGAAGACGGAACGGGCGGCGGCATGGCTCCGCTCATGGCGGCGATCGAGCGCCTCCCCGCCGACGTCGGGGCCCGGCTCGTCCGCGCCTACCTCGCGGCCGTCATGGAGTGAGGCCGGTGAACTCCTTGCGGATCTCCGCCGACGCGCGGAACCACCGACCCACATACGGGACAGCCAACGGCGCCGGCTCAGCATTCAGGTAGCGGACGAACCACCCGGTCAGGCCGTCCCACTCGGTGTGATCTCCCTGCGGGTGGAGGTCCCAGCCGAGTTCGCTCAACTCCCAATGGGCTTTGGCCGAGTTGCGGAGCATGGACGTCGTCACCCAGTTCTCCTCGGCGTCCTGCCCGCCGCGCGACACCGGTCGCACGTGGTCGATGGTCGGGAACAGTTCCCAGAACGCGAAGTGCGACCTGGACATCGCCCAGTTCGGATCCGCCGGGAAATCCTCTGGCAGGAGCACCGACAGCAGCCGGAGCGCTCCCGGGTTGACGAGGCGGCTTCCGCTGTACCGGTCGGTGAAACCGTCCGGGTAGAACAACCGGAGCGAGGCGCGCTCGGTGTAGCTTCGCGACGCCTTCTCGACAGGGGTGAACGGGTACCGCTCGCCCAGGATGCGTCGCCCCTCGCCGAGCCCGTCTGCTTCCAGCGCGGCGACGACGTCAGCGAGGACATCGGCCTTGTCCTCAGACGCGGGTGCTCCCGGCGTCGGGCCCGGAACCGGGACATCGGAACCCGCCTCATCCATATTGGTCTCCTCGTAGAGCGTCTCCCGACCCACTATGCCCCCGACGAGAACCGCCCCCCGACTCGAGGTCGAGGGGCGGAGCATGGTGCGGGGTGCGTCAGACGAAGACCGCGATCGCGACGTTGACGATGCCGAGCACGCCGGCGACGTGGGCCAGCGTCGCGGTGGTGCCCTGCGCGCGGGCCTCCTTGCGGACGCCGAGGATGGCCACCACCAGGATGGCGATCGCGATGACCAGCTTGATGCCGATCTTCATGTGGTTGACGTCCACGTCGTCCATCTCCCGCAGACCCACCAGCAGCAGGCCGGTGACCACCTGCAGGATGGCGCCGTGCAGCATCGCCTTGTTGACGTGAGGCGCCTTGATGGTCGCCAGCCAGCCGCCGATGATGCCCGCCAGGCCGATGAAATGCAGGATGAGCACGATGTTGAAGACGATGTCCATACGGCGATTCTCTCAGGCCGCGAGGACATAACGCCTGGTAAGGGTGGCCTATGTGACCGGCGACTCGGTGGCGCGGCCGGCTACTGCCGGGTCAGGTGTTCTCCTGTCGCGGCAGAACCACCACCGGACAATGGGAGTGCGGGACGACGTGCTGGCTCACCGATCCCAGCAACATGCCCGCGAACCCGCCGCGCCCGCGCGACCCCACGACGACGAGCCGGGCATCCCGCGACGCCGCGACGATCGACTCGGCCGGGTGGCCGCGCATGACGAGCTGCTGCACGACGGCGTCCGGCCCGAGCGTGTCACGCACGGTGTCGGCCAGTACCTTCCGCGCCTGCTCCTCCAGCTTCTTGGGCGACTCCGCCCCGGACATCGCGTACGGGCCGAACACCGGCGCGACGTCGAACGCGGTCAGCGCGATCAACGGAGCATCGACGGTGCGGGCGTAATCGGCCGCCCAGGTCAGAGCCCGCCGGGAATCCGGGCCCCCGTCAACTCCGACGACGACTGGTCCTGTGTCCATGAGCGCTCCTCCTTCGACGAGACCGTCGGCGGCGCTGGACATGTCGTGCACCGACGACACCTCCCACCGTAGACGGGATCGCCGGGCGGTGTGCGTAGCTACGCGAGTTCGACGGTTACATGCGCGAACGTCGCGTTCGCAGGCTCACGCGAGCTCGACGATCTCCATGTACTCCTGGCTCCACAGATCCTCCGTGCCGTCCGGCAGGATGATGACCCGCTCCGGCTCCAGCGCCTCCACGGCGCCCGGATCGTGGGTGACCAGCACGACCGCGCCCTCGTAGGTGCGCAGGGCGTCGAGCACCTGCTCACGCGAGATGGGGTCGAGGTTGTTGGTGGGCTCGTCCAGCAGCAGCACGTTGGCCGCCGACGACATCAGCCCCGCCAGCGCGAGACGCGTGCGCTCACCGCCGGACAGGGTGCCGGTGGGCTGCTCCAGTTGCGGGCCGGAGAACATGAACGCGCCCAGCAGGCCGCGCAGGTCCTGCTCCCCCGCGTCCGGCGCGGCGTGGCGGATGTTCTCCCACACGGTCGCGTCCATGTCCAGGGTGTCGTGCTCCTGGGCGAAGTAGCCGATCTTGAGCCCGTGGCCGGTGACCACGCCGCCCTCGCCGTCGGTGCGCTCCACGCCGGCGAGCAGCTTGAGCAGGGTGGTCTTGCCGGCGCCGTTGTAGCCCAGCACGACCACGCGGCTGCCCTTGTCGATCGCCAGGTCGACCCCGGCGAACACCTCGAGCGAGCCGTACATCTTGGTCAGACCCTTGGCGAACAGCGGCGTCTTGCCACACGCGGCCGGCGTGGGGAACTTGATGTGCGCGACCTTGTCGGCCACGCGCACCTCGTCGAGTTCGTTCATCATGGTCTCGGCGCGGCGGATCATCTGCTTGGCGGCGGCGGCCTTGGTGGCCTTGGCGCCGAGCTTGGCGGCCTGCTGCTTGAGCGCGGACGCCTTCTTCTCGGCGTTCGCGCGCTCGCGGCGGCGACGCGCCTCGTCGGTGGCGCGGGCGTCGAGGTACTTCTTCCAGCCCATGTTGTAGGCGTCGATCTCTCCCCGCACGGCGTCGAGGAACCACACCTTGTTCACCACCGCCTCGAGAAGTTCGACGTCGTGGGAGATGATGATCAGCCCGCCCTCGTGCTTCTCCAGGAACTGGCGCAGCCACGTGATGGAGTCGGCGTCGAGGTGGTTGGTCGGCTCGTCGAGCAGGAGCATCGTCTGTGACTTGCCGGCGCCGTCGGAGGCGGCGAACAGGATGCGTGCCAGTTCCACCCGTCGGCGCTGACCGCCCGAGAGCGTGCCGAGATGCTGCGTGAGAATACGGTCCTCCAGGCCCAGGCTGCTGCAGATGCGCGCGGCCTCGCTTTCGGCCTCGTACCCGCCGCGGGCGGAGAACTCGTCCTCGAGCCGGCCGTAGCGGCGCACGGCCTTGTCCATCGCGGCGTCGTCAGGGGCGTCGACCATCTGCTGCTGGGCTGCGGTCATGTCCGCCATGAGGACGTCGAGCCCGCGGGCCGAGAGGACGCGGGACCGGGCCAGCTGGTCCATGTTGCCCTCACGCGGGTCCTGCGGCAGGTACCCCAGATCCCCGGTCCGTTCGACTTTCCCGGCGTATGGCTCACCCTCGCCGGCGAGGATCCTCATCGTCGTCGTCTTACCCGCGCCGTTCCGTCCCACCAGGCCGATCCGGTCGCCGGGCTGGACCCGCAACGAGGACCCGTCCATGTGGAGCAGGGTGCGCACGCCGGCGCGCACCTCCAGGTCGTCGATGGTGATCACGTGCGCGGGTACCTCGCTGTAGCTTTCGGGGAAGAGTCGGCGGCCCGCCCGCGGACGGGTACGGGCCGACCTGCCACTCTACCTGCGGCGCGAGTGAGCCGACGAGTCCGGTGACGTGGGTCTCCGCCACCAGAGCGTGTACGCCGAGTCCGCCTTCTAGCGGATTCTCCCGCCGCACTCCGTTCGCTGCGGTCTGTGGGCGGCCTTCCAGGCGTCCACTGTGTGCAGCTGCTCCCGGCCCTGGCTCATCGCTCCCGCCCGTGCATTCCCGCCCGGCGCGGACGCGTCGCGATTCCGCACAGCCGCTCGTCTGCCTGGCGTCTCGCTCCTGCAGATGTCCACGACAGCCCTCCTCGCCCCTCACGATGGCGTCTCGCCCGCGCATCGGGGCAGGCCAGACGCCATCGTGAGGGGCGGCTGCGAAAGCTCAGCCCGCGCGTCGACCGTAGAGGTTCTGCACGCAGCGGCCGAGCCGCCCGCGATCGTCCGAGATCAGCGTGTCGGTGAGCACTCCCTGACCGGGCCCGCCGACGGTCTCGCTGTCCAGGTGTACCCAGCCGGATTCGGGGTCGCGGTGCAGCGAGACCACGAGGTCGCAGTTGACCGCCGGGTGGCTCAGCGGATCGCTGGCCAGGGACACCCCGCTGGCGGAGTCGGCCACCACCACGGTGTGCTGCCACCCGGTCATGCGCTCCCCCTCGACGAGATCGACGCGCGCACGCCCCCAGGCCTGCGCGGGCCCGAGCTCGTCACCGCCGCCGGAGTCGAAGGAGAAGTCCACGACGGACAGGTAGCCGTCGGCGTGGGCGAAGCTCATCATCGGTCCGCGTTCGCGTGTGGTGGGCACGGGCGGCCCGTCGTGGGTTCCGACCGTGGGGAAGTCGTCGGGAGTGCGGCGCATCCGCCACCCGCGGGCGACGAGCGCGGGCCGGCCGGCCACGGAGGCGGTGGCCTCGAGGAGTTCGACGCTGCGTCCCGGGCGCACGGTGCGGACCTCGATGTCGAGCGGCGCGATGGGGACGGGCCCCAGCACGTCCACCGAGACCCGCGCCAGCCGCAGCGTCGGGTCCGCCTCGAACCGCTCCATCGCCCGCACCAGCAGCGCGCTCGGCGGCCCGGCGTGCTGGGATTCGGCGGACCACGGGCCCGCGGTGAGCGCGGTCGACCCGAAGCGACCGTGGTCCATCTGCTGGTAGAAGGCGCCGGACATGGGTTCCTCTCGCGCGACGGTAGTGTCAGTTCGTATGAAGGCTACGGGTGGCGGGTTGTTCGACGTCGCCGTCGTCGGGCTCGGCCCCGCCGGCCGCGCGCTCGCCTCCCGCTGCGCCGCAGCCGGTCTCACGGTCCTCGCGCTCGATCCGCGGCCAGACGCGCCGTGGCACCAGACCCTGTCCGTGTGGGCCGACCAGGTGCCGCCGTGGCTGCGTCCGGAGGCGTGCGGGATCGACGTGCTGGCGCACCGGGTCTCCTCGCCCGCCCTGTACGCGCCCGGGCGTGCGGTGCTCCAGCGCGAGTACGCGGTGCTCGACAACGACGCCCTGCGGCGTGCCCTGCCGCTCGGCTCCGGGGTCACCGTGGAGCGGGAGGCGGTCGACGACGCGGGTCTGCGCGACCTGACGGCCCGGGCCCACCGCGTGGTGGACTGCCGCGGCGCCGGGGGCCGGCTCAACTCGGGCCCGCTGCAGACGGCGTACGGCATCGTGGTGGACGCCGCGGACGCGGCGCCGGCCCTGGGCGGGGAGGCGGCCCTGTTCATGGACTGGCGCACCGACTACGCGCGTGGCCGGGGTGACGACGACGAGGTCGGCCCCAGCTTCCTGTACGCGATCCCCTTGTCCGCGGATCGGGTTCTGCTGGAGGAGACGTGTCTGGCGGGGCTGCCCGCCCCGGATCCCGCCGTCCTGGCGAGCCGGCTGCGCTCGCGCCTGGCGGGCCGGGGGGTGCCCAGCGCGGCGATCGACGACCCGCTATCGGTGGAGCGGGTGCACATCCCGCTCCTGCCGCGGCCGGGCGGGTCCGGGAACCCGCTGGTCGAGGCGTTCGGCACCGCGGGCGGGCACGGACACGCGGCGACGGGGTATTCGGTGGCCGCGATGCTCGCGGCCGTCCCCGCGGCCGTCCTCGCGCTCGGGGCCGGCCACCCGCT
The DNA here is from genome assembly GCF_001570845.1 of Dietzia papillomatosis NBRC 105045. Taxonomy (NCBI): domain Bacteria; kingdom Bacillati; phylum Actinomycetota; class Actinomycetes; order Mycobacteriales; family Dietziaceae; genus Dietzia; species Dietzia papillomatosis. The sequence continues at coordinate 63,353 of NZ_BCSL01000016.1, forward strand.
TCCCGCGCCGCGGTCCCCTCTGAGCACGACCCTTCACGGTGTTGGCCTGCGGGCGCTGCTCCGTGCGGACGACCGGACCCTCCGGGCGCTGTTCGCGGCGTTCGGGCGCCTCGACGGCTGCCGCCAGCGGTGGTTCCTCGACGGGGCGAGTCCGTCGCACCAGGTCGCTGCCGCGATGTGGGACATGTGGGTGACCATGCCCGTGCGCGACAAGGCCGGGATGGTGGCCGCGGTCCTGCGGCGCTCTGCCCGCGGTCCCGCGGCGCTGTCAGGCGTCGCGCGATCGAAACCCGTCGAACGTGAGTAACAGGCCGCCCGGGCGGCGAGCGACGCGGAACATCGACGACAGCGCGACCGCGGCCCCCGCCACGCCGAGGAGTTCGAACGTCTCCTCGATGTACATCAGTGTGAGGTAGAGAGTCGACGACGCGCCGATCTCGCGGTCGACGAGCCCGGTGAGGCTCTCGATCACGAGCGAGCCGGACAGGAAGACCACGGCCGCCGCGATCAACGAGACGGCGACGCGGCGGTGGAGAGCGAGGACCAGCCTGATGAGCAGACCGCCCACGATCAGGGCGATCACGGCGCCGGGGATCACCCAGTTGTAGTAGGTGTCGAACGGCAGGTACGGGGCCAGCCGGTCCCCCACCACGAAGAGCCGCTCGTGGAGGGCGCCCGCCTCGTCCACGGAGGCGGTCACGGCGACCGCGGAGAAGAGCCACCACGACGAGCGGAAACGGGCGGTGGTGACGGCGGCGAGGGCCGCGAAGGCGCCCACGAGGAGCCAGACCGCCGAGGCGAACCACACGGCCGCGTTGCCCTCGGCACCGATGTCGAAGGCGGTCCACAGCAGGTTCCAGACGTGCCACGGCTGATCGCTGCCAGTGGCGTGCACCATGTAGAGCAGGAAACCCGACAGCGGGGCTAGCAGAAGCGACGGGGGGAACACCAGCCACGCCGTCGCCCGGGTGAGGCGGGTTCCTTCGATGACACGCCCGCCCCCACTCTCGGCCTCAGACCGGTCGCCAACAATGTGATCAGCGGATGCGGACATGTCCCCCAGCGTAAATGTCGGCCGAACGGAACCGTAATCGCCGGCGACGACGCGGAGACGCCCGCCCCGTCCAGAACGGGGCGGGCGCTCTAGCGGGCACGCGGATCGCGGCGGCGGCGCCGCGAAGAGGGCTACACGGTGAAGCCGATGGCCCTCAGCTGCTCGCGTCCCTCGTCGGTGATCATCTGGGGTCCCCACGGCGGCATCCAGACCCAGTTGAGCTCGAGGTCGTTGACGAGGTCGGAGCCGACCGTCGCGGAGCGGGCCTGGTCCTCGATCACGTCGGTGAGCGGGCAGGCCGCCGACGTCAGGGTCATGTCGACGCGTGCGATGGTCGATCCCTCGGTCTCGCCGGGGCGGACCCAGATGTCGTAGACCAGACCCAGGTCGACGACGTTGATGCCCAGCTCGGGGTCGACCACGTCGCGCATGGCCTCCTCGAGATCGGCGACCAGCGCGAGGTCCTCCTCGGACTGCTCCGGCCGGTTGGGGTCGGGGCGGAACTCGCCGTTGTAGGCGGTCCCCGCGGGCGTGTCGTTCTCGGCGGCCGACGTGGGGTCGTCGACCGCGGGATCGTTGGCAGGTGTCATCTGCTCGGTCATGTCACATCACTCCTGATGGTGTTCGGTCTGTCGGCCGAGGGCGTCCTTGAACGCCATCCAGCCCAGCAGGGCGCACTTGACCCGCGCGGGGTACCGCGACACCCCGGCCAGGGCCACGGCGTCGTCGAGGACCTCCTCGTCGCCCTCGTCCTGGCCGCGGGAGGAGATCATCGTCTGGAAGGCGTCGACGACCTCGAGCGACTCCTCCACCCGACGGCCGACCAGGAGGTCGGCCATCATCGAGGTGGAGGCCTGGCTGATGGAGCAGCCCTGTGCGTCGTAGGACACGTCCTCCACGGTGGCGAGATCATCGGACAGGCGCAACCGCAGGGTCAGCTCGTCGCCGCAGGTCGGGTTGACGTGGTGGACCTCGGCGCCGAAGGGCTCCCGCAGCCCGCTGTGGTGCGGGTGGCGGTAGTGGTCGAGAATGACCTCCTGGTACATCTGCTCGAGCTTCACTTCAGCCCACCCCCGTCGACTCCGAAGAACTCCCGGGCTCGGCGCAGGGACCGGGCCAGGGCCTCGACCTCGTCGAGGGTGTTGTACAGCGCGAACGACGCCCGCACGGTGGACTGGACACCGAGGCGCCGGTGCAGCGGCCACGCGCAGTGGTGGCCCACGCGGACGGCCACGCCGTCGTCGTCGAGCACCTGGCTCACGTCGTGGGCGTGGATGCCGTCCACGACGAACGAGACGGCGCCGCCCCGGGAGACCATGTTCTCCGGTCCGACGATGCGGACGCCCGGGATCTGCTGCAGCGCCTCGAGCGCGGCCACGGTGAGCGCCTCCTCGTGGCGGGCGATGGTCTCCATCCCCACCGATTCGAGGTAGCGCACGGCCGCGGCCAGGCCGACGGCCTGCGACACCATCGGCACGCCGGCCTCGAACCGCTGCGGCGGCTCGGCGAACGTCGACTCCCCCATCGTGACGGTGGAGATCATCGATCCCCCCGTGAGCACGGGCGGCATCGCGTGGAGCAGCTCGCGACGACCGTAGAGGACGCCGATACCGGTGGGGCCGAGCATCTTGTGTCCGGAGAAGGCGGCGAAGTCGACGCCCAGATCGTGGAAGTCCACGGCCATGTGCGGGACCGACTGGCAGGCGTCCAGCACGACCAGCGCGCCGACCTTCCGGGCCGACTCGACCACGCGGGTCACATCGGTGACCGCGCCGGTCACGTTGGACTGGTGCGACACGGCGACGACCTTGACGGCGTCGGTGAGCTCGAGCGAGTCGAGGTCGATACGCCCGTCGTCGGTCACGCCGTACCAGCGCAGGGTCGCGCCGGTGCGCCGGCACAGCTCCTGCCACGGCACCAGGTTCGCGTGGTGCTCGAGCTCGCTGATGACGACCTCGTCGCCGGGGCCGACGGCGTGGTCGCCGAACCGCTGGTCCCCCAGGGCGAACGCCACGAGGTTGAGCCCCTCGGTCGCGTTCTTGGTGAAGACCAGCTCGTCCACGTCGGCCCCGACGAACCGCGCGATGTCGGCGCGGGCGCCCTCGTAGGCGTCCGTGGCCTCCTCCGCGAGCTGGTGCGCGCCACGGTGGACCGCGGCGTTGGAGTGCAGGAGGAAGTCCCGCTCGGCGTCGAGCACCGGGGTCGGGCGCTGCGACGTCGCCCCGGAGTCGAGGTAGACCAGGGGCTTTCCGTCACGGACCGTCCGCGACAGGATCGGGAAATCCGCGCGGACTGCTGTCAGGTCGAGGGTCGAGGTCATGTTCTCCCAGCTGTTCCGATCAGGCGGTGGCGGGCGTCAGGTACTTCTCGTACCCGTTCGCCTCGAGCTCGTCGGCCAGCTCGGCGCCACCGGAGGCGGCGATGCGGCCGTCGACGAACACGTGGACGGTGTCGGGCTTGATGTACTGGAGGATCCGGGTGTAGTGCGTGATGAGCAGGATGCCGCCGTTCTCCTCCGCCTTGTAGCGGTTGACACCCTCGGAGACCACGCGCAGCGCGTCCACGTCGAGGCCGGAGTCGGTCTCGTCGAGCACGGCGATCTTCGGCTTGAGCAGGTCGAGCTGGAGGATCTCGTGGCGCTTCTTCTCACCACCGGAGAAGCCCTCGTTGACGCTGCGCTCGGAGAACGCGGGGTCGAAGTCGAGGTCGGACATGGCCTCCTTGACCTCCTTGACCCAGTGGCGCAGCTTGGGCGCCTCGCCACGGACCGCGGTGGCCGCGGTGCGCAGGAAGTTGGCGGTGGAGACGCCGGGGATCTCGGTGGGGTACTGCATGGCCAGGAACAGGCCCGCGCGGGCCCGCTCGTCGACCTCCATGGACAGGACGTCCTCGCCGTCCAGGGTCACGGTGCCGCCGGTGACCTCGTACTTGGGGTGGCCGGCGATGACGTAGGCCAGGGTCGACTTGCCGGAGCCGTTCGGACCCATGATGGCGTGGGTCTGCCCGGACTCGATGGTCAGGTCGACGCCCTTGAGGATCTCGACGGTCTCGGGTGAGTCCTCGGTCGCGGCGACGCGGGCCGTCAGGCCCTTGATCTCGAGAGTGGTCATTGGTGTGCTCGCAATCTGTGTGAGAAGTCTTCGGAGGATGATCGGGGGCCTGCGGGCTCGGTCAGATGCCGGAGGACTGCAGCTCCAGCTCGACGGCCTCGGTGACCCGCTCGCGCACCTCGGGCACGCCGATGCGGTTGATCACCTCGCCGAAGAACCCGCGGACGACGAGGCGTCGGGCGACGTCCTCGGGGATGCCCCGCGACATGAGGTAGAACAGGTGCTCCTCGTCGAACCGGCCGACGGCGCTGGCGTGGCCGGCACCGGCGATCTCGCCGGTCTCGATCTCGAGGTTCGGCACCGAGTCGGCGCGGGCGCCGTCGGTGAGCACGAGGTTGCGGTTCATCTCGTACGTGTCGGTGCCCAGTGCCGCCGCCCGGATGAGGACGTCGCCGATCCAGACGGTGTGCGCGTCCGGGAGGTTGGACGAGGCGTCGCCCTGCAGCGCGCCCTTGTACAGGATGCGCGAGGTGCAGTTGGGCACCGAGTGGTCGACCAGCAGGCGGTGCTCGAGGTGCTGCCCGTCGTCGGCGTAGTACAGGCCGTTGAGGGTGACCGTGCCGCCGGGCGCGGTGAACCGCGCGAACGGGGAGATACGCACGACCTCGCCGCCGAACGTCACCGTGGTGTAGGTCAGCGTCGCGTCGCGGCCGACCTGCAGGTGGTGCCCGGCCATGTGCAGGGCGTCGTCGTCCCAGTCCTGGATGAGGACGACCTCGAGGTGGGCGGAGTCGCCGACGATGAACTCGACGTTCTCGGCGATCGTGCCGCCGCCGCGCTGGTCCACGACGAAGGTCGCGTTGGCGAACGGCTCGAGGCGGACCTGGGTGTGGCCGTAGGCGAGCTCGCCCTGGCCCGGACCGTCGACGGTGACGTACACGGGCTCGTCGAGCACGACCTCCTTGGCCACGGTGATGACCGAGGCCTCGGTGGCCGAACTGAACGCCTGCGCGGCCACGCGGTCGCGGGGGGCCCCGGCCTCGCCGACGCGCTTGTCGTCCATCGCGACGGTCTCGACGGTGAGGCCGTCGCGCTCGCCGACGGACGCCGTCAGGCGACCGGTCGCGGTGACGTTGGAGCCGTCGTGGAGACCGCGCAGACGACGCAGCGGGGTGAACCGCCAGATCTCGTCCTTGTGGCTGGGGACCTCGAACGCGCCGACGTCGTACGAGGTGAACTGGTCACCCTTCGTCGCGTCGACGGGGACGCCGTAGCGATCCGTGAGGGGGGCCGGGGCGGACCCGGTCTCGGGGGTGGTCGTGTCGGTCATGGGGTCAGCCCACCGATCCTTCCATCTGCAGTTCGATCAGGCGGTTGAGCTCGAGCGCGTACTCCATGGGGAGCTCCTTGGCGATCGGCTCGACGAAGCCACGCACGATCATGGCCATCGCCTCCTCTTCCGCCAGGCCGCGGCTCATGAGGTAGAACAGCTGGTCCTGGCTCACCTTGGAGACCGTGGCCTCGTGCCCCAGCGTGACGTCGTCCTCGCGGATGTCGATGTAGGGGTAGGTGTCGGACCGGCTGATGTTGTCCACCAGCAGGGCGTCGCACTCGACGTTGGACTTGGAGCCCTTGGCGCCGGGGTTGATCTGGATCAGCCCGCGGTACGCCGAGCGTCCGCCACCACGCGCCACCGACTTGGAGACGATGTTCGACGAGGTGTTGGGCGCCAGGTGCAGCATCTTGGAGCCGGTGTCCTGGTGCTGGCCCTCGCCGGCGAACGCCACCGAGAGCACCTCGCCCTTGGCGTGCTCACCGGTCAGCCACACGGCCGGGTACTTCATGGTGACCTTGGAGCCGATGTTGCCGTCGATCCACTCCATGGTCGCGCCCTCTTCGGCGCGGGCGCGCTTGGTCACGAGGTTGTAGACGTTGTTCGACCAGTTCTGGATGGTCGTGTAGCGGCAACGGCCGCCCTTCTTGACGATGATCTCGACCACCGCGGAGTGCAGGGAGTCCGACTTGTAGATCGGCGCCGTGCAGCCCTCGACGTAGTGGACGTAGGCGTCCTCGTCGACGATGATCAGCGTCCGCTCGAACTGGCCCATGTTCTCCGTGTTGATGCGGAAGTAGGCCTGCAGCGGGATGTCCACGTGGACGCCCTTGGGGACGTAGATGAACGAGCCGCCGGACCACACCGCCGTGTTCAGGGCGGAGAACTTGTTGTCACCCGAGGGGATGACCGAGCCGAAGTACTCCTCGAAGAACTCCGGATGCTCCTTGAGCGCGGTGTCGGTGTCCATGAAGATGACACCCTGGCTCTCCAGGTCCTCGCGGATCTGGTGGTAGACCACCTCGGACTCGTACTGCGCGGCCACGCCGGCCACGAGCCGCTGCTTCTCGGCCTCGGGGATGCCGAGCTTGTCGTAGGTGTTCTTGATGTCCTCGGGCAGGTCCTCCCAGCTGGTGGCCTGCTTCTCCGTGGACCGGACGAAGTACTTGATGTTGTCGAAGTCGATCCCGGAAAGGTCCGAGCCCCACTTCGGCATCGGCTTCTTGTCGAAGATCTTCAGAGCCTTGAGCCGCTTGTCGAGCATCCACTCGGACTCGTTCTTCTTGGCGGAGATGTCACGCACGACCGCCTCGGACAGGCCTCGCTGCGCGGCGGCACCGGCATCGTCCGAGTCGTGCCAGCCGTAGTTGTACTGGCCGATGGAGGCGATCCGCTCCTCATCGGTGGTCGGCTCGGTGACGTCGGCCGTCACCTGGTCGGGGGTGAGGGTCATCGCACTGTCCTTTCGGCGGTCGGTGCCGACGCGGGTGCGCCGGCCGGTGCGGGGATCGTGGCCGCGAGATCCTCCGCGGTCACGGTCCCTGTCGGGATGTTCGTGGTGCAGGCGCAGTTACCGCCCGCGATGGTCGCGAGACGCTGCACGTGGGTGCCCACTATCTCGGACACCACCTCCTGCTCGGCCTCGCAGAGTTCGGGGAACCGGGAGGCGACGTTCCACACCGGGCAGTGGTGCTGACAGATCTGCAGCCCCGTCCCGGCGTCCTCCACGGAGGACGCGTAGCCCGCCTTCGACAGGGCCACGGCGATGTCGGTCGCGGCGCGTTCGACGTCGTGGGCACCCTCGGCCGGTCGGACGTGTCCGATGACCGAGCGCACCCGCTCGCGGGCGAACTCCGAGACAGCCTCCGCGCCGCCGATGCGACGCAGTGCCGTCATGGCCTCGACCGCCAGGTGATCGTACCCGTGCCGTGCGGTGCTCCGACCCGTGGCCGTCACCTGGAACGCCCTGGCCGGGCGACCGCGGGTTCCCGCCGGACGGGTGCGTGCGGCCTCCACCTCGCCGGCCTCGACGAGGTGGTCCAGATGGCGTCGGACCCCTGCGGCGGTGAGCCCCAGTTCCTGTCCGATCTCGGCCGCGGTCAGCGCTCCGCGCTCCAGCAGGAGTTCCCGGATCGTCGAGCGGGTGTCGGGGCGCGTGCCGCTGTCCATCGCGTGCTGCACGCTCATACGCCACTCCCTTCCGGATATGCTCTGTGCGCCCGGGCGGGGCGCACCTCCTGATATTACGCAACACTTTCGTTTCGGAATTATTCCCCCACCCCCGGGCGCGTCCCTCGGGGCGCCGACATGCCCGACAGTTCCAGGTGGAGGAGGGACGAGACGATGGCACGCGACGTCCCGACACGTGGCGCGGGCTCGGTCACCTCGCGGCTCCACGCGCAGGAGCGGTTCACCGGCTCCCCGCCGTCCGCGGAGATGGCGCGACTGTGGCGCATCCGGCGTATCGGCACCACGGCATCCGTCGCGATGGCGGTCGGAGCCCTCGGCGCGGGCGCGCTGCCGGTGCTGCAGAACCCGATCGCCGGTGAGCGCCTGTTCGGGCTCTGGCTCCGCCTCCAGCAGTCGTCGATGACGGTGGTCATGGCCGGGATGGTCGTGGTGACGCTCTGCTGGCTGCTCCTCGCCCCGTACGTGCTCGGGCGCGATCGCCGGGGCCGGATGAGCGGGCGCATCGACCGGGCGACGCTCGACAGGGTGATCGCCTCGTGGGCGCTCCCGCTGGCCCTCGCGCCCCCGATGTTCAGCAAGGACGTCTACAGCTACCTAGCCCAGGGCGCCATCGGCAACGCGCTGGACGACCCCTACGAGCGCGGACCGGTCTCGGCGCTCGGGACCGGCCACGCGCTCACGATCAACGTCCCCGACATCTGGCGCGACACGCCCAACCAGTACGGCCCGCTCTTCCTGGGCGTGCAGAAGGCCATCCACGGGCTCACGGGCGACGACGTGGTGGCGGGGACCGTCCTGCACCGCGTCGTGGCCGTGCTCGGCATCCTCATGCTGGGCTGGGCGGTGCCGCGACTGGCCGAGTACTGCGGCGTGTCGGACGTGGCGGCGCTGTGGCTGGCGGTCGCCAACCCGCTCGTGCTGTTCCACCTGGTCTCCGGAATCCACTCCGAGTCCCTGATGATGGGCCTCCTGGCCGTCGGCCTGGTACTGGCCCTCCGCGCCGTCGACCACGCGGGCCGCGGGCGCGGCGCGATCCCGCTCTTCGTCCTGGGAACCGTCCTGATCACCGGTTCGGCCCTGGTCAAGCTGCCGACCATCGTCGCCCTGGGCTTCGTCGGCATGGCACTCGCCCGCCGATGGGGCGGCGACTGGCGGGCCACGATCCGGGCGACGGCCGTGATGGTCCTGATCTCGGGCGTCACGACCGGTGTGGCCATGGTCGCCACCTCGTCGGGCCTCGGCTGGGTCACCAAGCTCGGCGCCGCCACCTCGTTGCGGAGCTGGCTCTCCCCGCCGACCGCCCTCGGTGTGCTGGTCGGCGGGATCGGTCAGTACCTCGGGCTGGGCGACCACACCGCGCAGATCCTCGTGATGGTCCAGACCGCGGCCCTCGTGATCGCCGGCGCCTTCACCGTCCGCATGCTCTTCGCGGTCCAGGCCGGACGCATCGATCCGGTGGGTGGGCTCGGGGTCTCGATGGCGGCGATCGTGCTGTGCTTCCCCGTGGTCCATCCCTGGTACATCCTGTGGGCACTCGTCCCCCTCGCGGCGTGGGCGTCACGGTGGGAGTTCCGCGTCCCCGTGGTCGCGGTCAGCGCCGTCCTCGCCTGCTTCACCCTGCCGCCCGGCGCGGGGCTGCCGCCGTTCGTCACCGTCCAGGCGTGGGCGGCGACGGTGGTGATCGTCGCCGCGCTGCTGATCGCCCTCTTCCGGTGGCCGGGGCTGTTGCGGTACCGGTAGCCGGGCGGGCCTACAATCGGCACCCGTGACCTCATCGACGGACTCCCCCGCACTGCACGTCGAGGGACTCGTCAAGAGGTTCGGCGCCACCACCGCGGTCGCGGGACTGGACCTGCGTCTCGACCGCGGTCAGGTCATGGCGTTGCTCGGACCGAACGGCGCCGGCAAGACCACCACGGTCGAGATCTGCGAGGGTTTCGTGCGCCCCGACGCCGGAACGGTCCGCGTCCTCGGCCTCGACCCGCTGACCGACCGCCAGCGGGTACGCAGCCGCATCGGCATGATGCTGCAGGGCGGCGGCGCCTACCCGGCCGCGCGGGTCGGCGAGATGCTCCACCTGGTGGCCTCCTACTACGCCGACCCCCTCGACCCGGACTGGCTCCTGGGCGAGCTCGGCCTCAGCGACCACGTCAGGACCCCCTACCGCCGGCTGTCCGGCGGGCAACAGCAGCGACTGTCCCTGGCGATCGCGGTGGTCGGACGGCCGGAACTAGTGTTCCTCGACGAACCCACCGCCGGGCTCGACGCCCAGTCACGGCGGGCCGTGTGGGACCTCGTCCACGCGCTGCGTCGCGACGGCGCGGCCGTCCTGCTCACCACCCACCTCATGGACGAGGCCGCGTCACTCGCCGACCAGGTGGTGATCGTCGACCACGGACGGCGCGTCGCCTCGGGCAGTCCGGCGGAACTCGAACGCGCCGGGACCGCCGAAGGGGTCACCCTCGTCGTCGACGGCGAGGTGTCCCCGTCCCTGCTCGCGGACGTCCTCGGCGACGAGCACACGGTCGCCGAGGGGACCGCGGCCGGCGTTCTGGAGGTCCACGGCCCCGTCTCCCCCGGCCTCATGACAGCGATGTGCGCCGCGCTCGAGCGGGCCGATGTGCAGCTCACCTCCCTGGCCACCCGCACCAGGAGCCTCGAAGAGGTCTTCCTCGACCTGACCGGACGGGAACTGCGATGACCCACGCCCCCGAAGACGGAAACCGCTTCGCCCCCGGCACGTTCGCCCGGCCGTCCGCCCCGGCGTCCGTCGCACGGATGGCCGCGGCACAGACCCGCATGGAACTGGCGCTGTTCCTGCGCAACGGCGAGCAACTGCTGGTCGCGCTCGTCATCCCGGTCGCGATCCTGTTCGCCCTCACCGCCGTCGAGTTCGGAGCCGTGCCCGAGCCGCGGATCGACCACGCGATCACCGCGGTGCTCACCATCTCCGTCATGGGGACCGCGTTCACCGGGCAGGCGATCGCCGTCGGCTTCGACCGGCGCTACGGCGCCCTCAAACGTCTGGGCGGCACCCCGCTCCCACCGGCCGTCATCATCGCGGGCAAGATGCTCGCGACCCTGGTGCTGGTGGCCGGGCAGGCCGTCATCCTCGGAGTCATCGCGGCCGTCCTCGGATGGCGTCCCGACACCGCCGGGCTCGCGCTCGGTGCCGTGGCGGTCGCTCTCGGCTCGGTCGCGTTCTCCTCGATGGGGCTGCTCCTCGGGGGCACCCTGCGTGCGGAGATCGTCCTCGCGTTGGCCAACCTCATCTGGTTCGTCCTCATCGGTGGGGCCGGACTCGCGATCGGGGTGGTCGATCTCCCCACCGCGGTCCACGACCTCCTCGTCGTCGTCCCCTCCTACGCGTTGACCACCGCACTGGTCACCGCGACCGGCGGCGGCGTCCCCGCACTGGCCGCGCTGTCCCTGGCCCTGTGGACGGCCGTCTGCGGCGGCTTTGCCGTGCGTCACTTCTCGTTCACCTGATAGCAGAGGCCGGCGCCGCGCGGCCTAGAATCGGGGCCGTGACCTCGACATCGCACGCCCCGACCTCCGGAGCCCCGGCCGCGCCCGCGTCGAAGGGATCCGGCGGTCCGCTCTCCCGGCTGCCGATGCCGTCCCTGCGGGCCCAGAAGGGCATCGCCCTGGCGAACGTGATCGCCCAGATCGGCATCATGACCACCGGCGTCACCGTCCGCGTGACCGCCTCCGGACTCGGGTGCGAGACCTGGCCGCGCTGCAACCAGGACAGCTTCGTCCCCGTCCCCGGCGCCGGGCCCGCCATCCACCAGGCCATCGAGTTCGGCAACCGACTTCTCACCTTTGTCCTGGTGGCGGTCGCCGCGGCCCTGATCCTCGCGGTCTTCCGGGCGGGGCGACGCACCGAACTGAAGGTGCTCGCCCTCGCCATGCCGCTGGGCATCGTCGCGCAGGCGGTCATCGGCGGCATCACCGTGCTCGCCGGGCTCGTGTGGTGGACCGTCGCGCTGCACCTCCTGCCGTCCATGCTCCTGGCCTGGGTGGCGGCGGTACTGTACGTCCGGATCGGAGAAGACGACACCGCCCCGCCCAGGCGCGTGGTGCCCCGGCCGCTCGCCTGGCTCACGGCACTGTCGGCGGTCCTGCTCGCCGGCGTCCTCGCGACCGGGACCATGGTCACCGGCGCCGGCCCCCACGCCGGGGATGCCCGGATCGAGGCCGCCGACCGCCTGCAGCTGCCCATCCAGTGGCTCGTCCACTTCCACGCCGAGCTGATGATCGGCTACGTCTGCCTGCTCATCGGCCTGCTCGCCGGACTCATCGCGTTGCGGACCGAGGGGCCCGCGATCCGGCGCTGTGCGATTCTCATCGGGCTCATCGCCGCGCAGGCGGTCATCGGCATCACCCAGTACCAGCTCGGCGTCCCGGAGGTCCTCGTCGTGGCGCACGTGACACTGGCCGGCGCGATCACCGCCGTGACCGGCGCCCTGTGGGCCGCCGGGGTCATCCGCGACCGGATCCCCGCGTCCGCCGCACGCTGACGGGTTTCGGAGTGGGCGTCGGAGCGGGCGGGCGCCGGTCGACGCCCGCGCCAGCGCCCCGAACCCGCTGAAACGCCGGAATCCGCTACCCCGGACCCGGATCCGCTACCCCTGTACGGGTAG